>JANNYY010000218.1:0-11965 GCA_031410355.1 Chitinophagaceae bacterium
AACGCCACTCTTGTTGGGTTTCTTTCTGACAAACATCCCCAAATTTAATCACGGGACACCAAAAACCAAAACACCAAATCAATACCGTAGAGGGTTTTAGAAGATTTTTTTTACTTTTTTAAAAAAGTGCGGAAAACAGGAAAAAAGCGGTTGCATATTTTTATGCAGCCGCTTTAACATTTAACTTAATAAAAACCCTACAGTGTAGCGAGATAAGCTAAGATTTCGGGTAAAGATTTTTTTATGGGTACTATATGTACCGGTTGATTTGTTGAACCGGATGCTGCAGCCTGCGTAATTGTTGATTCGTATCCCAAATAATAGTCGTTGCCCTGTTTTGAAATAACAACTACAGTAATTTGTTTTCCCACCGGTAGTTTTGGACTGATGAATTTGCGGGTGTTTAAATTGCCATGCATAGCAACTACTGAGCGCAGATCTTTAAACACTGTAAATGCAATTGTATTGGCATTTGTAAAATACGATGCTATATCTGCAGAAATATTTACTTTAACCGTATTATTAAAATCATATAAATAAGCAACACTTATCCAGCGGAGGCGGTTCGTATAAATTTCATAAGACTGTGTGCCGGCAAAAACAGTGTTGTTTGCTGTATCGGGATTGGGCAACCAGTTAAAACGTTCCGGGTTTGTTTCATCACCAACAAAAAATTTCATTTGTGGGTTGGTTGGTAAATCAATATAGCGGATATTAAATCTAACATTGGGCGCCAGGTGAAGGGTTTGGGTATCTTTTTTTAATTTGATATAAATTTCTCCCGCCGTTACCATCACACTGTCGTTAGAAGCACTGGGCTTATTAAGGCGAATCATATCTCCTTTCTTTTTTACAACCTGTAATTCTACCTGTATTTTACCGGTTACTGGTTGTCCGGCCCCGTTTGTACAGCAGTTGGCAGGAAAATTTACCTGCAGGCCGAATGGCGTTACAACACTTGCGATATTGGGCCCAACAATAATACTGTCCTGGTAGGGCTCCGTTAATAAACTGTTTGTAAGAATTGTAACAGGCATAGAAGCAGTAATTGTACTGTACCAACCGGTATCAGGCCCGTTTATTTGCCCGGGGTCAGGAATAAAAACATCAATATTTTTTTGGCAGGCATTTAATAAAAAGCCGCCTGCAAATAATACCAATATAAAAGTTCTTATTTTCATCACGTTCGTTTAATAATACCTTACTTTAAACAGATACCTTATTTTTAATTTTTGCTGCTTCTACTTTAAATCAAGCCTTATACCCAGCCTTAAACCCGCTGTCTGGTATTTTTGTTTCAGCGTTATAGTCTCTTTGTTCATGGGTGTAAAATTATACCTGAAATAAGGTTCTGCCATAATATGCAGCCTGTCGTTCAGTTTATAATATACCGATACGGCGCCAATGAAACCTACACCTGCATTGGTCTTAAACTGGTACGGAGATGAACCTTTGCCGGTGGTGATGCTTACCGGGCTTCCTGAAACATCCAGCACATCGCCATTTTGCCAGCTATAAATATTTACAACTGCTCCGGCATTAATATTGGCGTGCAGTTTACCGTTGCCTAATTCGTATCCAACCACCACCGGTATATCAATACTCCGGTACCTGTTGATGGTTGTTTTGTGGCGGGTTCCGGTAGTTGTGTAGCTGCCAATAGTATCGCCATTGTTATTGATTATATAAGTTACCTGCACCACATTACCCTGGTTAAGGGTAAATTTTTCATTTATCTGGCTGTAGTTAACGCCGCCACGCACACTCATAGAATTATTGAAAACTTTGGTATAGCGCACCCCGGCACTAAAACCCGATTTAAATGCAGAACTTTCTTTTCTTTTTTGCAGGTAGGCCGAGTTGCCCGTATCATGTAAACTGCGGAAGGCATAATCGGGGCCGGCATAAAATTCAAAATATCTTTTATTACCTGCTGCGTCTTTTTCAATTGATGGGCAGCCGGGTAAATAAATGATGGGATTAAAACTAAGCGGTTTTTCTTTTCCTGATATACGTTTTACTGTATATTTTTCAGCATTATAAGTAAGCCGGCCCAACACGGTTCCGGGTCCTTCATATTCCTCTTCCGTTAAAGCAGGTGTTGTGGTATTAACCAAAATATTTCCCAGTCCGGTATAATATTTCTTATTTGCATTCCTGGTATTGCCACTATTTTTTTCATCGTTACCCGGTTGAGGGGTTGGGGAACTGATAGCAGCTATTATTCCACCATTTGATAGTACAACCCGATTGTTATTTGTTGCATTATTATCTCCTGCTGATACAGCAACGGGGTTAAACCGTGTAGTATTTAATTGCTGGCCAGAAGGTTGGTTATTTTCTGTAGTGCCGGTTTTAAGATATGTTTTAGTGTTTTTATTTTCAACAGCAGTTTGTGTTTTGTTTGCAGGAGAATTTTTAAAATAGATCCAGGCACCGCCACTGCTTAACGCAATGATAAGGCCCAGGAAAAGCAATTTATTGCGGGCATTAAATAATGAAATCAAAAAACCAGCGGGCCTTTTTTTATTTTTTTTATCAATAATATTTTTCCAGATGCGTGGGTGTACATCAGGCGAGTAGGTTTTAAACTGCTCTTTTATATGTTCATCAAACTGCCGGTTACTGTTCATACCGCAACTTTTTGTAATTGTATAATTTGTTTCTGCAGCATATTTCTTGCTTTTACCAACTGGCTTCTGCTGGTGCCTGGCTGTATGTTAAGCATTTCAGCAATTTCGTCATGTTGGTAACCTTCAATCACATACAGGTTAAAAACAAGCCGGTATCCATCCGGTAAAGTATTAATTAAATTTAAAAGATCTTTTTCGGATAAATGGCTGTAAGCCGGGGGTTCCATGCTGCTTTCATCCCTGTCTTTTATCTCATAGCCGGTAATTTCTTTCTCGTACCTGCGTAATGAATACTTTTTTAAAGCCGTATTCACTACAATTTTTCTTATCCATCCCTCAAAAGAACCTTCAAACTTAAACTGGAAGATTTTATCAAAAACCTTAATGAAAGCATCCTGTAAAATATCCTCAGCGTCTGCATTGTTACGGGCATAGCGGTTACAAACACCCAGCATACGGCCGGCGTATCGGTTAAATATCTCCCTCTGGCAGGAGGCATTTTCCTGTAAGCATCCTCGTATGAGTTCGTCTTCCGTCAATTATAACTAAGTTTACATGGGGCTTTTTATAGTTTAAGATACCCCGGCACAACTATACGCTGCCCAATAGATTTTTATTGTATAAAAGGTACAAAAAAAGGATTGATTTTTGTGTTTTAATTCAATAAAACCTTTAATTTAAACAGTATCCATAAAATAACCATAATTACCATGTTAACAGCCGACCAGAAAAAAAATTTAATTTCCGCAAATGCCAGCCTGCTTTTGCAGCTTGAAGAGGCAAATGCAATACTTGAGGCACGGGAGGAAGAAATTGATTATTTACGCACCCAACTTGCTGAATTAACGGCCTTACGAAGTAAGATGGATGGCCAGCAAGAGGAAATTGAAAAATTCCATTATCTCCTGTATAAAAAAGACGAACAGGCAGAAGGTGCCATAGAAAGGGAAACAGGATTGCAACAGGAGCTAAACGGATTGGCGGGGTTAAATAAGAAGTATAATGAACTGCTGCAGGATTACGCATATCTGAGCATCCGGTTTACCGATGCCCAGGCCCGGTTAACAGCTTTGAATGAACGAAATTTTGAATTAGAGCAGGTTGCCGGTAAAATTGGTGAGCTGGAAAGTATTTTGGAAAACAGCAAAATTGAACGCGAAGAACTGAAAAAAAAGATTACCAGTCTGGAGTTGGAAAAATATATTTAAGAGACTTTAATTTATGGAGATTTTAAGATTAAAAAATTAATGCCAAACACTTGCATTGCTGCTTACTCTTTTATACTTTACTCCTCTAAAACTTAATGCTTTAACTCATTTAAAAAAAATCAAAACAATTATGGAAGCACAAAACATTGCTGATAATGGCAAGACTACTGCCATTGTAAGCTACATTACTATTATAGGATGGCTTATTGCATACTTTGGAATGCATCAGTCCAAAAAAACATCACTTGGCAGCTATCATTTACGCCAAACACTTTTATTATTTATTTGTGCAATTTGCTACCAGATTGTTGTTTATATAATTGCAATGGCAGTGCCTGTTGCAGGTTTAATTCTTTCTATAGGGTACCTTGGATTTGTTGTTTTATGGATAATGGGATTAATTGCCGCCATTAACGGGGAAGAAAAACCTATGCCATTGATTGGCGAAAAAGCACAAGAGCTTTTTAAAGGCATATAATACTTTGTTTTAGTAAAGAAAGATATAAAAAATAGCTTCTAAAGCATCCACCAACCGGCGGATGCTTTTTTGTTTGAATTAAATAGCTGAATTTTACTATTGTAAATTTAAAGCGGATGAATAAAAATATTGCTGATATTAGAAAAGACTACCAATTACAAAGTTTATTGGAAAAGGATGTTGACCATGATCCTTTTGTACAATTTAATACATGGTGGGATGACGCAATAAAAAGTGAACTGGAAGAAATTAATGCCATGACACTTGCTACAGCTTCGGCAAGCGGAAAACCCAGCGCAAGAACCGTTTTACTAAAATCGGTATCTGAAAATGGCTTTGTTTTTTTTACCAATTACAACAGCCACAAAGGGAAAGAACTTGAAGAAAATCCCAACGCCTGTTTGGTTTTTTTTTGGAAAGAACTGGAAAGACAGATCAGGATAACGGGTAAAGTTGAAAAAGTAACTGCGGTAGAAAGTGATGAATACTTTAACTCAAGGCCCGAAGGAAGCAAGATCGGTGCATGGGCCTCGCCGCAAAGCAGCGTTATTGAATCAAGAGAAATTATTGAAGAGAATATTACACAGTATGAGCATCGGTTTGCTGATGAAAAAATTACCAGGCCTCCTCATTGGGGAGGTTATATAGTAATACCAACGGTTATAGAATTCTGGCAGGGCCGCCGCAACCGGCTGCACGACAGGATCCAGTATTCAAAAATGCAGGATGAAAGCTGGAAGGTTGAAAGGCTGGCTCCTTAAAAAGTATGTACGGGTTTTGATGTACGATGTACGCCAGACATATTTGAAATCCGTACATCGTACATCAAACATCGTACATTAGAATCAGGCTTTTTTCTTAGCAGCAACTTTCTTTTCCCCGGCTTCCACCGCAACTACAGTTTTTTTTGCCGGCTTAGCAGGCCTGGTTTTACCAAACGAACCGCTGAAAATTTTTCCTTTTTTTGTTTTAATATCACCACGTCCCATAATTTCTTTTTTTTATTAAAGATTAAATTTAATTTTTACAAAAAAAGCAAGGCACAGTTGCACCTTGCTTTTTTTTTGTTTGATACAACATTACACTTTAGCTGATAATTCTTTACCGGCTTTAAACTTAGCAACTCTCTTTGCTTTAATTTTGATAACAGCCCCTGTTTGCGGATTGCGGCCATTGCGGGCAGCTCTTTTTGAAATAGAAAAAGTACCAAATCCTACTAATGTAACTTTACCGCCACCTTTTAAAGTTTTAGTAACTGCAGCTACAAAAGAATCTAAAGCAGCGTTTGCCTGTGTTTTTGTAATACCTGCATCGTCAGCAAGTTTTGTAATTAATTCAGCTTTGTTCATGATATTTTTTTTTGAATTTTTTAACTGCAACAAATATAGACGGTTTTTAATTGCAACAAAATTTTTTTTAAAAAATATTTTGTTGTAGGGATAGGCTGTAAACCATATACAACAAGGGGTTTCAGTAAATGGGGGAGTTTTTTTTACCAGCTTTTTATCCTTAATTCAGCTAAAACGCTTTACAGCAAAGGGTTTTGTTTAAAATCCTTTGCCCGTACGGTTTTTAAAGGAATGAAAAATGACCGGGAATCAAAAATTAATTGTTTTGCACAATTAGTTAACAACCTGCATAACCGACCTGAAGGCGATGAATTTATCGCCCCATTTATCAAAGCCTTTCTGCCGCATGATGGCCGCATGCTTTTCAATATAATTGTTATATAAGCCTTTGCTTTCGGCAAAATACTGCACCGCATAAGTAGGCCCTTCGCTATCATCAACTTCCAGCAAACGTAAAATTGTTGCATGGGTAAAACAACCTGTTTGTATAATATCAGGTATATGCTCTTCCTGCAGCCATTGCAGCCAGGCATCTTTTATTGATTGCTGTACTTTTATGGTAACGTTATAAATGATCATGTTGTTTTTCTTTTTTCCACTTCTTTAAACATCTTATAAGTAAAGAAAAGTAAAATTAATAATGCAGCGGCTATTGAAACCCAAAGTATCCATTTATTATTTTTTGCGGGCGTTGTTATTAATTTATTTTCTTCAGCCGGTGTTATTTTACCAACTTGTAAAAAAGAAATACTGTCAGGCATTTTGCTGTTAAGTTTTGCAAGGTCATAATTGGGCATTACTGCTGCTTCGTTATTAAGTATCAATTTATAATTATTCCCTTTTTCAAGATAAGCAGTTATGTAATGATTGCTGATGGCGGTTTTAACCTCTTTTACAGTAAGCGGTAAATTATCTTCATTATTGATAAGTAAATAATATACGGCCGCCTTCGTATGCAGTAATTTAAACTGCAGGGTGCTGTTGTTTGAAACGGTAAAAGATTGCAGTAATTGCCCGGGATTTGAAAAAGAGTGATTTTCAGCATAAGGAATATACAGATCAACTTTGCGGTTGTAATATTTTACACCACTTAATTGTAAGCTGATATTATCAAACTGGTAGGTCAGTTGCTGGCTGATCTTTATATAAGATATTTTGCCGCTGTCTTTTTGTTGTATGGAAGCTACAGGATTTTCAATTAATTTCTTTAGCGGGTTTGTTATTTCAGGCGCAGTTGTATATTCAACAACACCTTTAATATTAAATGGATCTTTGTTATTATTGTGAATGATAACTTTATAAGACCGGTAACTGTTTGGAGGAAAATTGATCCTCGAGATATTTTCTGTTGCATTTTCAGCAGGCACAGGGCTTAATAAAACGCTGTCATTAATAACAAACCAGCTTTTTTTGTCATTGCTGCCGCTTAATGTACAAAACCTTTCCGCTGCTGTATTGGTTATAATGACACCAAAATTATTAGAAATTTTTTGCCCGCTTTCAATTATCAATACGGTATTTACGCCGGAATTTTCTGTTATTGAATATTTCATTTCCATGATCAATCCCGTATCAGTTCTCTCATAGGCAGGCGCATGTAATACATGCGGTATCCACTTTCCGGCCTCATTCACAATTCTCAGGTCACTATAATCTGTTTTCAAGTGAGCACTTAATTCAGGTGTTAACTCAATATTATAAAACCCGGCTGGTTTTACACTATCTAATTTGCAGTAAAATTTAAAACCACTTGTTTGGGCAGCACAACAATTGGTTATCAAAACAAACAATAAAAGGTTAATCCACTTTTTCTTCATTATCAATAATTATTTTTTTCAAACGCTGGTACATAAAAGAAACAACCAGCAATAATACGCCCAGGCAAAAGAATGCAGCAATCTTACCGCCTGCGGGAATATTTCTGATGTCGAACATAAATAATTTAAACAGCGTAAGTGTAAACAGGCTTAAAGAAATGATGCGTAATGTGCGGTATTTAAAATGCATACCCAGCCACATAAAAGCAAAAGAACAAAGGCCCCACAAAATGGGCAAGCCGGTTTTAATATAAACCCGTTGTATGTTACTCAATGAATTATCAGCATCATAAAAAATCTCATTAGTTATCAAATGCATTTCTACACTTAAAAAAATAACGGTAACCGCACAAAAAACCCAGACAATAAAATTAAAACTATCGCTGCCAACAGGTTTATTTTTCTGCAATAACCTCATAAACCTGTACAGCACCACTGCAATTAATAAAGCCGTGGCCCAATGCGCCATAAAATGAATGCCATAATTATGCTCAGTTAAAATTTGCGCCTGAACTGCATAAGTTGGGGCTATACAGGCCAGGTAAAAAAACAGGCAGGTAACCATCATAATAGCCAGGGCGTACCAATTTAATTGAAGCTGTTTAATGTTTTGTGTTACGCTGATCATAATATTAATAAATGCCACCGTGTACAGCAACAGGTATAGCATGTTTAAATTAATGCCGGGATAGAAGGCATCAAACTGGTGATTTATTTCTAATGCACCCGCAGCAAACAATATGGCTATTGCAAAAATCCTGAATATTTTTTTGCCGGGTATAGCTGCAGAAGAAATGGCTTTAATGATCTCATCTTCTTTACTGCGGATCAAGAACAACAGGTACGTTGCTAATGCAGCAAACACAGTTGTAATAAAACCTTTGTTTACGATGATGGCAAGATCATGGTTGCCAAAAGGCCCATATAACGTTGCCCAATCCATTAATAAACTGATGAGCATTAAAACCCAAACCAATGCCGATGAATATTGAATGATACGGATCTTTGATTTGGTAAACAGCCAGTATAATAAAACCGCCTCACTTGCCCAAAACACGGTAATGTAATTGCCGCTTAATTGTATGGGTGCGGTAATTGAAATAAAAGTTAGTGTAATACCAATAAGCAGGTATAAGATATTTGTATCAACTTTATGTTTGCGGAAAAGAAAATAAGAAATACACAGGTTAAATACGCCAAGTGATGCACTGAACAGTCCCCTGAATTCCCTGCTTTCCGTATTATTTAAACAATAAATGCCTGCGGCAAAATACAGACTGGTATTGGCCAGCAGTATCCCAAAATCAGAAGCAATAAATTTCTTTTTTTCTTTTATATTATGGGCAATGTTGATGATAAAGAATAACAGGTAAAAAACGGTTGCGAAAATAAAACCGTTTTTAAAGGTATCAACAGTCTCATTATTTAAAAAGATTAACCAGCTTCCAAACATAAGCACGGTAAAAATAAAACTGAGTAAATTTAATAATCGCCAGGCTTTATTGTAAGCAAGCACCAGCAGCCCGCTGTTTAAAATAACCAGGTAAGTAAATAAAACCTTATAATTTCCTTCGCCAGTGCTTACTAACAAGGGAGCTAAAAAACCACCGATCAAAGCAATAATGGCCAACTCCTGTTTATCGTATAACAACGCAAGTGCAACTGCAAAAATGGTAATAACAATCATTATTACAAATGCAGTTGTTTGACTGAAAAGCTGAAATTGCTGAAACGCCAATGTTATTGTAAAATAAAAAACAGCAATTCCGCCACCGGCCAGTACAGAGCTGAAACCCCTGTAGCTGTTACGAAATCTGTGCGCCAGTGCAATTAATATGCCGCCGCATAAAATACCAATTGCAACACGGGCAACCGGCCCTATCCAGTTTTGATCAATAGCGTATTTCACAAAATAGCCAATTGCCAGAACCAGTATGGCAATACCAATTTTACTCACCAGGTTTTCGCCGATAAATTTTTCCATATCGGGATGGCGCTCAAAGAAAGTGGGTGGGGGCGCTGCTTTTTTGGTTGGTTTGTGTACCTCTACAGTATCTGTTATTACAACAGTCGTTATCTTACTTACAGCTTCGGGTTCTTTACTTTGGGGTAAATTTTCTGCCAAAGGTTTTATTTCAGCATCTTTTGCCAAAGGGGCAATAATTTCAGTTTTATCATCTGCAATTACAAAAATACTTGTGTAAGGTTTTGTTTCTTCAACAGGTTTTGGCGCTTCCTGCACTTTGTTTTCTGTATTTTTTTTTTCAGTGCCGGTAAAATTTAAAAGCTGTCTGCGCAATAATTTCAATTCTCCATCAAGCTTTTGAAGATGCGTGGAGAGTTTACTGTTTTGGCTAAGAACAATAATTATTAAAGCGATCATTAAAAGAACGGGAATTACATCCATACAGTAAAGATTGGTGTAAGGCTAAGATATAAAAGCCTTGAATGATTACCTTAATTATTATTGTTAAACTTCTATCTCAACATAGATGGGGCAATGATCACTGTGCTTTACATCCGGAAAAATATCAGCATTAAGCAATTGTTTTTTTAGTGGTTCGGTAACTGTAATATAATCAATACGCCAGCCTTTATTATTTAAACGCACAGTAGGAAAACGCTGGCTCCACCAACTGTACCGGTGAGGTTCGGTATGAAACTCCCGGAAGGTATCTATCCAGCCGCTGGCTAAAAACTTAGTCATCCATTCTCTTTCGGGTGGTAAAAAACCACTGCTGTTTTTATTGCCTTTGGGATCATGAATGTCAATTTCGTTATGTGCAATATTATAGTCGCCCACCAGGATAATTTTAGGATGTTTCTTTTTCAGTGTAGTAAGATAATCATGAAATTCATCTAACCAGGTGTATTTAAAAGCCTGTCTTTCATCGCCACTCGTGCCGCTGGGAAAGTAAGCATTGATCAAACGTATATCTCCAAAATCCAGTTGTATCACCCTGCCTTCATCATCGCTTGAAGAAATTCCGCAACCGATACATACATTATCAGGTTTTATTTTAGTAAATACAGCAACCCCACTGTAGCCTTTTTTTTGTGCACTAAACCAATGATGATGAAAGCCCAGATCCTCTAATAGCTTTACATCCACATCTCCTTGTGCTGCCTTAATTTCCTGTAAGCAGATGATATCAGCGGGATTTGTTTTCAGCCAGTCTATAAAGCCTTTTTTAATAGCGGCACGCAGGCCATTTACATTGTAAGAGATGATACGCATAATGATTATTATATTTATACCTGTAAAAGTAATGAACCATAATGGAACCCTTCAAAGACTTTGATAATTTTTATGAAAACAAGATACAGCCCTTTGTGGAAGAACTGGATAATGAAGAGTCATCGGTTAATAATTGGAAAAAATTTACACTCTTTTCAGGTGCCGGCGCTTTTGTTTGTTTATTGCTGTATTTTATTAAAATTTTAGCAAGCGGGCATATATTGGCTGCGGCTATGTTGTTGATGTGTGTAATTGGCGTTTATTTTTCGGCCAAATACAATGACCGGTATATTGATGACTTTAAAGAAAAGATAATTGGGCAGATCATAACATTTATTTATCCATCGGCTGTTTATAAACCCATGGGTTTTATTTCTAAAAAAGAGTATAAAGCAAGCGGGTTATTCCGCAGGAGGTTTTCGCATTTTGATGGCGATGATTACTGGCAGAGTGTGTATAACGGAGTTGCTTTTCATTGTTCCGAAATTACTTCGTGGTATGAGGATGTTGGCGGCACAGAAAATATTTTTAAAGGATTATTTTTTGTAGCGGGGATAAATAATGCTTTTACGGGAGGCACTTATATCTGGTTAAAAGGAAAGGCACAACTGGCCTCGAGCGTGGCTGATGAACATTACCGCATGTTTCCTTTGCATCATTTGCAAAAAATGAAAATAAACCATGAAATTTTTAACAAACAGTATTCTGTTTATACAACCAACCCAACCGAATCGTCATTAATTCTCTCTTATAATATGATGGATCATATCTTGCTTATTAAAGAGAAACTGGGCAGGGATATTGTTTTTTCATTTGTAAGAGGCAAATGTTATATAGCCGTGCCATTTGAGGAAAACCTGCTGGAGCCTACAAAAAAAGGAGTGCGGGATAAGCAGGTGATCAAAAATTATTTTTACACTATTTTGATTGTGTTTAATATTATCAGAAAGCTGGAGTTGAACAGGCTGATTTAAAATTAGAAAAAAGGAGTAAGGAACACTTGGAGCGGCTTCAGGTAAGCATGTTTTAAATCCCAATGATTTTCATTTCTGTAATTCCTGAACTCTTCTCTCCTTAAATCTTTTCCTTTTTCATCTTTGTAATTATCAATTAACAACATATCTAAGTAAGAATAAATTCTTGAGTCATTTAATTTTTTGGGATAAGCATTTACGCATTTTTCGTAGTCAAGAAAACAATCCATCAATTTTTTATCAACTGCTATTTCGGCGAGCAAATCTT
>JANNYY010000219.1:0-3757 GCA_031410355.1 Chitinophagaceae bacterium
ACATCAGTAACATGAATTTGTCCCTTGGTTAAATTCCAAACGAGCCAGGTATCAATGGTACCAAAACATAATTCTCCTTTTTCTGCTCTTGCCCTGGCACCTTCCACATTATCTAAAATCCATTTTATTTTACTGGCCGAAAAATAAGCATCAACGATCAACCCAGTTTTTTGCTGTATCATTTTATCCAGACCTTTTGCCCTAAGCTCATCACAAAATTCAGCCGTTCTCCTGTCCTGCCAAACAATGGCATTGTAAATGGGTTTACCGGTTGCCCGTTCCCAAACCACGGTTGTTTCCCGTTGGTTGGTAATACCGATGGCTGCAATATTTTCGGGCAACAATCCTGCTTTAGTAATTGCTTCTGCGGCCACACCCAATTGTGTGCTCCATATTTCATTGGCATCATGCTCTACCCAGCCGGGCTGCGGAAATATTTGTGTAAACTCTTTTTGTGCTGTGCAGATAATACTTCCCTTTTTATCAAAAATGATTGCACGGGAGCTGGTGGTACCCTGGTCGAGTGCTAAAATAAATGGAGCCATGATTCAGATTTTGTTTTGAAGATAGCTAAAAAAAGAAATGAAGTTTGAGATTGACGAAATAGTTTTTTGCCGGTAAGACTGTAAGACGACGTTCAACTTTGTTGAACGCCTTTCCGGCTTCCCGGCTATTTATATTGCTTAGGTTTGCAATACAGCCAATAAAAAAGCTGCAGCTTTTACGCTGCAGCTCCATCATTTTTTTTAAAAGTATTTATCCTCTTCTTCCTCTTCTTTTGCGATCCTCCTCATTATTTTTACCAGCATTGCTTCTTCTTTGTATGGTGGTATTTGTCCTAACCCTTGAATTTCCTCCTGGCCCAGTAACACGGGTTCTGGTACGGGTAACTTTGTAATTGTTTCGTGCAACTGTTGTTCTGGTTCTTACTATTGTTGAACTTGTCCTGTATGGGGTGTAAACCCGGTGTGCTGCAACAACACGGTGTGTGTGTACAACAGCACAATGGCTATGATAGTGCAAAACCCTGGGGTGGAATACGTGCCAGGTTAACGGGCGCCATGGCCTCCACCAACCGGGGTAATGATGCCAGCGCCAGGGAGAAATCCAGGGAACATAAGCGGGGCGGTAAACAAAACGTACTGATGGCCAGAAAAAAACATTCACAACAATGCGGCTGCCTTCATAATAATCAGCAGATGGCCCGTGGTTTAAACCATTGTTATTATCGCCCATTTCTTCATCTCCTTCGTCGGATGCTTCTACAATTACCTGTTCTCCAAAAATATCTTTATCACCTATAATTTGAAGCACGGCTGTAGTATCACCGGTTTTCTCCAGTTCAATAACTGCTATATCCTGGTTCTCCGTTTCAGAAACTGCAACCTGTAAAACAAAAGCATGAGCATTGTTTCCTGCTTTGTCAATTACTTTAATGTAATCAATATCTCCATCGCCGTTAAGGTCAAGGTTATTTACATTTTTGTCAGCGGAGTTGATCAATTTTTCAAATGCTTCGGGAGAAGATGCCTGTTTAAACATTTCCAATGCGCCCTGCAGGCTGAAATTATCGCCGGGCATTCCGGTTGAATCCGTTTGTGCAGTTGCGGCAATGCTTGTTGTTGCAAAACATACCATGATAAGAAGCAGCTTTTTAAATTTTTGCATAATAATGATTTTTGTTTGTGTATGACCTTGTTAACGGCTCAAGGTTTAGTTCACCGGTTTTTTATTTCTAACCTATAAGAAAACATGAATGCTGCTTTATTTTATTATTAACCTTATGATTTTTAAAATTGTAATACGGTATCAATCCAACCCTGTACATTGTAAAAAGATTCTGTAGTTTATTTAAAAGAATGTACATTTGCAACATTGTAGCAAAAATAAACTTTGTATAAAAATCAGTTCATAAAAAAAATTGTAGCAGCAGCCATGCTGATCGTATTTGCTTTCAGCATTACGCCAACTATCATTTTACATAACTGGCTTGCAGATCATACTGATACCTTAAAAAAAATTACAGCTACAAAGGGAGATCAGTTTGGTAAAAAAACATTTAACTGTCATTGCGATAATATTGTAGCAGAATCGCCTTTTACAGCGCCTGTTAAAATAATCATTGCTCCTGCATTAAAACAATTTTCAATAGTAAAGGTTGATAGACCCGTTCATTTTACAACTTCCACGCACATCTTCTTTTCCCTCCGCGGGCCTCCTGCAGTTTAGTATTTCTTCATAAAAATCAGAAAGTAGTTTTTCATTTTAAAATGATAAGACTCACTGACCCACATTGAACATTTATTAAAACAGGAACCATGCGTATTACAAAAATTACATTCTTCGCTCTGCTGATCATTCTATTCAACAACACTGTAACCAACGCCCAGGGAAATTCACTTGCGGAACCGGTAAAAAAATTCAATACACTTAACGGTACATTCTCGGGTAAAATAACCGATGCTAAAACCGGCAAGGCCATTGATGGTGCAACGGTTTACATTTCTGATATTAAATCAGGCACCTCATCCGATGCCGGAGGGAATTTTATCATTAACAATATTCCCCAGGGCAATCACCTGGTAGAGATATCGCATATTGGTTACAGCAGCATTGCCCAGAATATTGATATAAAAAATGATGTTAAAAAAGATTTTATGCTCACTGAATCTATCATTGAGAACAGTGAAGTAATTGTTACAGGTGTAACCGGTGCAACAAAATTAAAAAAAGTTCCTTTTGCAGTAAGTGTAATGCGTAAGGAAGATTTTTTTCAAAATACTTCTTCCAATATTATTGAATCACTTACTAAGATCGGCGGCGTATCAACTTTAGCTACAGGCCCTGCCATTTCAAAACCGGTGATACGCGGGTTAAGTTATAACCGGGTACTTACCATTAATGATGGTGTAAGGCAGGAAGGGCAACAATGGGGCGATGAACATGGTATTGAAGTGGATGAAGCCAGTGTAAATAAAATTGAATTGCTGAAAGGGCCGGCATCTATCATTTACGGCAGCGATGCCATGGCGGGTGTGGTAAATATTATTACCAATGTGCCGGTGCCGGTAAATACCATTAAAGCAAACCTGTCAAGTAACTATCAAACCAATAATAAACTTCGTACCATAAACTTTAATACAGGCGGCAATAAAAATGGATTTAACTGGAACATCTACACTTCCAACAAAGCAGCAGGCGATTATAAAAATAAATATGATGGCCGGGTGTTTAATTCAAAGTTTACTGAAAATAATATTGGTGGTTATGCCGGTTATAATGGAAAGTGGGGGTACAGCCATATATTGGTAAGCAGCTTTAATTTAAAAGCCGGGTTAATTGGAGGCGAAAGAGACAGTGCCGGGTATTTTATAAAAAACCTTGCAGGTGGTGTAACCGCAAGAGCTACTGATGAAGATTTTAAAACCACCACACCACTTATTCCTTACCAGCACATCAGGCATTTTAAAATTGCAACAGATAACAATATTAAGATTGGCAAAAACTTTCTCACTTTTAATTTTGGCTACCAGCAAAACAGGAGAGAGGAATTTGCTAACCCTGATGATGTAAATGAACGTGCACTATTTTTTGATTTGAAAACATTTACTTACACCGCACAATTTCACCTGGCCGAAACAAAGGGCTGGAAAACATCTTTTGGTATTAATGGTATGCAACAAAACAATACCAATAAAGGCGTTGAACAGTTGATACCAAACTATGATCTTTTTGATTTTGGTGTATATGCTTTTTC
>JANNYY010000220.1:0-10948 GCA_031410355.1 Chitinophagaceae bacterium
GAAGAATTTACCGCCATCATCAATCCACCCGACAGCGCTATTTTAGCAGTGGGCAGAATTAAAGAAGTAGTGGTTAAAAAGGGTGATGGCTTTGGTGTAACCAATGTAATGAAACTAACTATGAGCTGCGATCACCGCACAGTGGATGGCGCTGTGGGTGCAGCTTTTCTGCTAACCTTGAAAAAGTATTTGGAGAACCCGGTTACAATGTTGTTGTAAATGTTGTCATTTCAATTGAGATATTTATAGGAAGAGAAAATTTAAAAAATAATCACTGCGCCAGTTTTAAATGCTGGCGTTTTTGATTATATCATAAAACAAGACTGAAAATTACGTTTGCCTTTAAAAAGAGAATAAATGAAAAAAATAATTCCAATCATAATGCTTACCCTGAATACTTTACCCAATTTTGGCCAGGAAATAATAAATGTTGTTTTAGTAGGTAAAAAAGGAATAACGGAAAATATTAAAGAAGCACAATCTTTTATTATAGTTAAACGATATCCTGAGGGCTTTAGAAGACTAGATTATAATATAAGAGCGCCATTACAAAAAGTTAGGAATTATTCTGATTCAAACCTTACTGTTTTAGAGGGAGCATATTATGAATACGCTAATGGTGCATTAAGTTTAAGCGGTTATTACATAAATAATCTAAAAGAAAAAGATTGGTATCATTACAATGATACCGGTAAAGTGATTTTAGAAGAAAAATATGAAAAGGGAATCTTAATAAAAACAACTGATCCGGATACTGTTAAAAAAGAACAAAAAGATACGAAACTTAAGGATGGTGAAAAGGAAGCGTTTTTTAAAAAGGGGGATAAAGACTGGATCAATTATTTAACCCGTGCCTTAGATGCTGATATAGGTAACAAATCTGTTAAAGGTGGAAAAGTAAGGGTTGCTTTTACTGTAAATACATCCGGGAAGTGCGTAGATGTATATTTAAGAAAATCGGTGGAATTTGTTTTAGATGAGGAAGCTGTACGGGTTATCGAAAATTCTCCAACCTGGAATCCGGCAGTACAGGATGGTAAAAAGTTAAATGCTTACCGGATACAGCCTTTTACTTTTATAAAACCGGTGTAAATTTATTTTCAATAAATTTTGAAAATTCAAAAACTACACTATCTTTGTGGTATAAATAACCAATCATGAAACTTTCAGAAGCAAAAGCACAGTTCATCAGCAGTTGGGGTGCCTTTGGTACGCATTGGGGCATTAACCGTACCATGGCGCAGATACATGCTTTGCTGCTCATCAGTCCCGACCCGATAACACAGGACGACATTATGGAACAGTTAAGCATCAGCCGCGGCAATGTAAATATGAACACCCGTGATTTGATTGGCTGGGGGCTTGTAGAACGTGTGCTGATACCGGGTGAACGGAAGGAGTTTTTTATTGCCGAAAAAGATATATGGAAAGTATCAACTCAAATAATTAAGGAAAGAAAAAAGCGGGAACTTGATCCCATGCTTAAGTTGCTGAGCCAGCTTGAGCAGCTTGAAGGCGATAAAAAAGATAAAAACGTAAAACAATTTGTGGATACCGTGGCAGGCATCAGGAAATTTGGCGGGCAGGCTGATAAAGTTTTAGATGTAATGATAAAGGCAGATGAAAGCTGGGTATTAGGCAGCCTGTTAAAGTTCTTTAAATAAACCTCCCCCTCACCTTCTCCAAAGGATAGGGAATGAAGCTGGAAAATTCTGGCTTTTATTTGAAAACCGTGTTTCAAAATTATCTGAAAATATAAAAACATTTATCATGAAAAAGTTTAAAAAAATTGATACCTGGATAAATATCATTTTAATTACGGGCTTTGCAATAGCAACCATCATCAACAGGGACTATACATTTATGCTTGGGTACTTTGTTGTTGGTGGCTGGCAGGTGATCAGTATGCTGGTGCATGTTTACTATCACAGTTTTACTGAAAAGAAAGGTGCCAGGCGTATTTACCATTGGATAACTTTTATCTCCTTAATTACCATGCCCGTTGGTTCTTTCTGGATTTTGTTGTTTACTGCACCCTTCATGGCCGTTTTTTATACCTGGCTTTGTTTTGATGAAGTAAAAAAAATGAATCAGCGGCCGCTGGCGATGTTAAAATAAATTTGATAACCTAAAAATAAATTTTATGAACTACATTATCATCACGTACAGCTTTTACTTAGCCATTACCATTGCATTAACTGTTTGGGTAGCCCGTACTCTTTTTAAAAACGGCAAAGTTTTTTTAATTGATATTTTTCACGGTAATAAAGAACTTGCCGATAGCGTGAACAACCTGTTACTGGTTGGCTTTTACCTTATCAATATTGGCTATGCAGTTTATACTTTGCAGGTAACGCATAATATTGCAAATGTGCAGGAGGTAATAGAAAACCTGAGCTTAAAAATTGGCCTCATCATTTTAATTCTGGGTGGCATGCACTTTTTTAACCTGTATATATTTTTTACGCTCAGGAAAAAAGCAAAGCAGGAAGCAAGGTATAAAGCGCCTGTTATTAGTTAACACTGATATTGGTAAAATGATTTATCCGGTTAAAAATAATAAGGTTATACAGGTAGCAGGTTTTAAAATTTCAGCTATAATCTTTTGCATGGTTGTAACTGCGCTCACATTAAACCAATATGCACAGTTGATACAGCATCTTATTACAATAAAATACAACTGGCGGTTTGAATTATGTATGGTGACAGGGATGCTGTTTTTTCAGTACCCCTTCTTATATAAAAATAACTGGAATCTGAAACTGGATTATTACTTTAATATGCTGCTTGTTTCATTAATTGGCTCATTGCTGCTTTTACCGTTGCTTATTTTAAATCATTTTTCAAACTATAGTGATACATTCAATTTGCTGTACTTTTTTACAGTTGTATTAATTATGTTCTTTGATCATAAAAGAAGAGTAACTAAACTTAATTTACCCTCTTTAATTTCATATACCTGGGTTTTATACAGGATTATTATTTTAATTTTTATTTTAAATAAATGGATAGGAAAATTATTATAGCAGGAGGTAGAGGATTTGTAGGCAAGCATCTCGCTAAAAAATTTAAATCTCTGGGATATGTTGTAGTCATTATTTCCCGACAGGGAAATCATATTAATTGGGATAATAGATCAGCAATTATAACAGCACTTGAAAATTCAGAAATGCTTATCAACCTGGCAGGCAAATCTGTTGACTGCAGGTACAATGAAAAAAATAAAAAAGAGATTTACGATTCCAGGATCAATACAACCCGGATACTGGGAAATGCAATACCTGCCTGTAAAAATCCACCACCACTTTGGATAAATTCCAGTACGGCTACCATTTACCGCCATGCCCAAGACAGGCCCATGACTGAAACTGCCGGGGAAATTGGCTCAGGCTTTTCGGTAAATGTTGCATCTAATTGGGAAAAAACTTTCTTTGATTTTAATTTACCTCAAACAAGACAGGTAGCTTTAAGGATGGCCATTGTGTTAGGCCGGGATGGAGGTGTGATAAAACCCTTAAAAAATCTTGTTCGTTTTGGAATGGGCGGAAAACAGGGTAACGGCAATCAAATGTTTAGTTGGGTACATATTGAAGATTTGTTCAGCATTATAACTTTTATGCAGCTGCACACAAAGCTTTCGGGGGTTTTTAATGCATCAGCGCCAAACCCGGTTAACAATAAAACTTTAATGAAATTATTAAGGAAGAATATTGGTTTAAAGATTGGGTTACCATTACCAAAGTGGTTGTTGAAGATGGGCGCTGTACTTATCAGAACTGAAACAGAACTGATTTTAAAAAGCCGCTGGGTTATTCCCGAACGGTTATTAAATGCAGGGTTTAAGTTTACATACAGCAATCTAGATAACGCAATTAAAAATATTTTAAATGATTAAGGCGGAACCTAATCAGTAACTTTGATTTATTAAAATGAATGAACAACCAATTATATTATTTGACGGCGTTTGCAATTTTTGTAACAACGCTGTTAATTTTGTTATTAAAAGAAATGCTAAGGCAAATATTTTGTTTGCCCCCATGCAAACCGAAGCAGGTGAAAAATTATTAATTCATCACAACCTTCCAATAAATGATATGCAGTCTTTTGTTTTTATTGATAAAGGAACAGCATATAAACAATCAACGGCAGCTTTAAAAGTTTGCAGGTATTTAAGAGGGCTGTGGCCATTATGTTATGGCTTTATTATTGTACCAAAATTCATCAGGGATGGTATTTATAACTGGGTTGCCAAAAACCGCTACAAATGGTTTGGTATAAAAGAATCCTGTATGATACCTGCACCTGAAGTAAAAAAAAGATTTTTAATATGAGTACAGTAAAGAAAAAAACGTTGGTATTGGGTGCATCAGAAAACCCTGCACGATACAGCTACCTGGCCATAAACAGGTTAAAAAATAACCAGCATCCTGTTATTGCTATTGGTAAAAAAAAAGGAACTGTTGCCGGTATTGCGATAGAAACTGAAAAAATAAAACTGGAAGATATTGATACGGTTACCCTTTATTTAAATGCTGATCATCAAAAAGAATACTACGATTATATAATATCCCTGCATCCCAAAAGAATTATTTTTAACCCCGGAACAGAAAATGATGCATTAGCGGACCTCGCTGTTAAAAACAATATTAAGCCTCTTGAAGCCTGTACACTTGTTTTATTAAGTACAGGCCAGTATTGATTCTGCATCCCTTTAGTAGATATACGTTACTTCAAATCGTAGTTATACGTATTGCCTATTATTTTGCCATTTATTTTGTCCATAACATAATAAAGTTTCCTGAATGGCGTTTTAATAACCAGAACATTTAATCCAACTACCAAGAAACCAAATTAAAATCCTATGAAACGCTATGCGCCCTATGCATTGTCTGTGCTGTTAACTTTTATAGCCATGACCGGTTTTTCTCAAGCCACTTCAAAGCCAAAACAATTCAATAATTTTCCTGCAACAATAAATTGCAGCGAACAGGAATTATCCAAAGTATTTAACGCATCTCCCGGACAGGTTATCAACCTTTCATTTTCTGATAATTTTACTTTTATAGGCAATGTAACAAGTAACGTTGTAAAGTACGCAAACCTCCAAACAGCGGTAGTTGTATCACCCGCTTATTCAAATACTATTTTCAGCGTTTCTAAAATTACGGGGAACGATGGCAGTATTACTTACCTGGGGCGTATCATCAATAAAAATTATTTTGATGGGTTTGAATTGAAAAGAAATATATCCGGTAATTATCAACTTATTAAAATGGAAACAGACCGTGTAATCCAGGATTGCACAGTGCTATAACCTAAAGAATAACGCATACCATATCCATATCCAACTATCCTACAAAAAACCTACAACATGAAAAAGTTTTTTACATCCTTAATTTTTACTGTTACCATTCTTTTATCACAAAATGCTTTTTGTGTGCCCGTTTTAAGCAGTTATCCGGCGGCCTCTGCAACAATTTTTCTTGATTTCGATGGCCATTATGTACAAAGTTCTGTATGGAACAACGGTGCTCCCTTTGATTGTGCAGCATCAACCATGACTGCAGCACAAATTACAGAAGCCTTTTACCGGGTGGCAGAAGATTTTCGTCCCTTTGATATCAATATTACTACAGATTCGGCTGTTTTTTTAGCCGCTCCTTATAACAAGCGGGTTCGCATGATCATTACTTCAACAAGCAGTTGGATGACACCTGGATATGGCGGCGTAGCGTATGTTGGCTCTTTTACCTGGGGTGATGATACACCGGCTTTTGTTTTCAGCGACAGGCAGGGAGACAGCCCAAAAAAAGTAGGCGAAGCTATCGCTCACGAAAGCGGGCATACTCTTGGATTATCTCACCAGTCGAAATACGCAGGAGATTGTTATACACCTGCTGAGCCCTACAATTCGGGCTTTGGTACCGGCGAAACAGCCTGGGCTCCCATAATGGGTAACAGCTCATTCCGGAATTTCAGTAACTGGAATGATGGACCTACACCGTATAGTTGTACCAGTACACAGGATAATCTTACCATAATTACAACACAAAATGGATTTGGCTATCGTGTAGATGATTACGCTGAAACGCTTAATAGCAGCACGCAGACACTTCAGAACAATTTTAATGTAAATGGAATTATAAGCACCAATTTAGATAAAGATGCTTTTAAATTTACTTTGAACGCAAATGCTAATTTTCATTTAACAGGTATTCCGTTTAATGTTCAGGGAAACTGGATAGGTGCAAACCTGGATATCAGGATTGAATTATACAATTCATCATTAGCTTTAATCAGGGATTATGACCCCAAGGATTATTTAACTGTTACAATAGATACTGTTTTAAATGCCGGTACTTATTATATTAAAATTTACGGTACCGGAAACTATAATATTGGCTCTTATGGCAGTTTGGGTGCTTACACCATAAGCGGCTCAACAGGCGCATTACCCATTCATGATGTAAGCCTCAGCGGCACTGTTGAAAAAAACAAGCATAACCTGGGCTGGCATATCATTGCTGATGAACCCATTAAAACCATCGAAGTGCAAACTTCAAACGATGGCAGCAATTTTAACCCATTAACAACGGTAACCCCGGCGGCAACAAAATTTGCATACCAGCCTTATAAAAGCAATACCATTTTTTACCGTTTAAAAGTTACTTCGGTAATAAACCAAACGGTTTATTCAAATACCATTGCATTAAAGGGAGCAGGCAATACCGAAGATCTTTTCAATGTATCAACCCTGGTACAAAACGAAGTAATTATAAATGCTGCTGAAAATTATCAATATACTTTGTATGATATGAATGGAAGAACGGTTTACACCGGTACCGGTCTTAAAGGTATTAACCGTGTAAATGTTTCTAACCAGGCAAAAGGTATGTACATCATCCAGCTTTTAAGTAACGATCAAAAACAAACAGAACGAATTATAAAACAGTAAGGTAGATTCATGTGTAAGTCAGGGGGTAGCGTTAGGGGCTGCCCCCTTTTTTGTGCCCCAAACCCTCCGCCCCCTGAAGGGGGAACTTGGATCTCAAAAAACGTAATAGCTGTTATAATAGCAAACTGTTAAGTCTTATTGTCTCTTAGATTATTTTAATGTTACAAAGTTCTCCTTTAGGGACGGAGGGGTACTTTTTATTACTTTTTTCAGTAACTTTAAAAAACCCATTTTTATGTTATGGAGAAAATTTAACGGAGACCCCATCCAGCTACCCATTAAAGATGCTGTAGCACAAGCCATCACCCGGGAAACAAAAGCCGGGTTTCATTTAAAAGTTTGCATTGGTACCGACAGCCAGGTAAAAGGCAAGGAAACTGAATTTGCCACTGTAATTGTTTTTTTGCGTGAAGGCCATGGCGGCTTTATGTTTATTCACAACGAAAAAACAGTACACAAATACAGCATTAAAGAAAGGATGCTGGTTGAAGTGGCAAAAAGCATTGAAATTGCTTACGAACTCTGCGACCTGTTTACCCTGTACGATGTGGATATGGAAGTACATGCCGACATTAACACCAACCCGCAGTTTAAAAGTAATGAAGCCTTGCGTGAAGCAATGGGCTATATCCTGGGAATGGGCTTTGCCTTTAAAGCTAAACCAGAAGCTTTTGCCAGCAGCAGTTGTGCAAATAAGGTGGTGAATTGAATTTGAGTATTTTCAAAAATTAAGCCTGTTTGTGTTTGCCAAAATACAGATCATAACTTTTACTCTTCTTTCTTTAATAAACCAAGATTTGTTTCTTCAATAAAAGAAAGTATTTTTTCTTTCCCCGATCTTTTTACAGCGCTGCTTACAAAATGCTGCGGTAAAAACTGCCAGTCTTTTTTCATAGCTTCCAAAAAAGATTTCACATTCTTACTCACCACGCTTTGATTTTCCTTGTCGCTTTTTGTAAAGATTAAGCAGAAAGGAACACTCCAGGTTCTCAACTGCAGTAAAAATTCCAGGTCAATTTTTTGCGGGCTATGTCTGGCATCTATCAAAACAAAAACCATAGTAAGGTTTTCTCTTTTTCGTAAATAATTCTCGATCATTTGTTCCCACCGGTTCCGGCTTCTTATACTTACTTTGGCAAAACCATAACCGGGCAAATCAACCAGGTACCAATGCACTCTTTTTGTATCGGCAGATGAAGCAGATGTTTGGTTTGCTTTTGGCGTGGGCGATGAAGAAATATCAAAATGATTTAACAGCTGGGTTTTCCCAGGTGAACCCGAAGTTTTTGCCAGCTTATCATTATCGCAAAGCATATTTATCAGCGATGATTTACCCACATTACTACGGCCTATAAAAGCATATTCCGGCCTGTCTGGTACCGGGCATTTTTCATAATCCGGGCTGCTGATAACGTATTTGGCACTTTTAATTAACATGGCGCAAAGATACTGATTGATTTTGCTAACCAATTTTAACAGGCTGTTACATACACCCGGCGGCATCCATCTCCCTAAAAACCACGTATATTTGCTGCCCATGTCACATTACGCACACGATACAGTAGTACCTTATAAAAATTCGGAACTTGGAAAAAAACAACAGGTTGCCGGCATGTTTAACGATATTGCTTTCCGGTACGATTTTTTAAACCGTTTTTTGAGCGCCGGTATAGATATCAGGTGGAGGAAGAAAGCGATTAAGCAACTGGAAAAGAATCAGCCTAAAACAATATTAGATGTAGCCACCGGTACAGCAGATGTAGCCATTATGGCATCTGGTATTTTAAAAGCCCCAAAAATTACCGGTATTGATATAAGCGATGGCATGCTGGAGATAGGGCGTAAAAAAATACAAAAGATGGGGCTGGAAAACACGATTGAACTGTTAAATGGAGATTGTGAAACAATAAATTTTAATAACGATTCGTTTGAGGCGGTGACTGTTGCATTTGGAGTTCGTAATTTTGAAAACCTGGAAAAAGGTTTATCTGAAATAAAACGGGTTTTAAAACCCGGTGGCAAACTGGTAGTACTTGAGTTCAGTAAACCCAGATCGGCAGTTGTAAAAGCCATGTATAACCTGTACATGAAAATTATCTGCCCCAACGTAGGTAAAATATTCTCGAAAAACCGCACCGCATACCAATATCTCGACGAATCAATTAAAAAGTTCCCGGAAGGAAAAAATTTTACAGGTATCCTTGATAACCTGGGATACAGAAACACTTATATTAAACCATTGAGCTTAGGAATATGCAGCATCTATTGCGGAGAAAAATAATTAATACAGTTGTAGCAGTTTTGGTTTGTCCCCTCATTGGCTTTTCGCAGTTGAGAGAACAGCTAAACCTGGAGGATCATGATGATAAAAAAATACGCTTTGGTATTAACCTCGGTGCAAACCGTTCGCATTTTAGTTTTACACATCACCCGGTTTTTCTGTTGCAGGCACCGTTAGACAGTATTACTGTTATAGAAAGTGTTAACAGTACCGGTATTAACCTGGCCTGGTTGGTTAACATGCGTTTGGGCGAACATTTTGATCTGCGAACCTTTCCCGTTGACCTCACCTTTACCGAAAAAAACTTTCAATATAATGTAACTTACCCCGATGGGCCCGCAGGAGAATCCCCGGTAACTGAAAAAAAAGTGCAGTCAATTTCGTTGAGCATCCCGGTACAGATTAAATTCAGCAGCGACCGTATAAATAATTTTAAAGTGTACATGATGGGCGGTGGTAAAGTGGAGTATGACCTGGCATCAAACGCAGGAGCAAAAAAGGCCGAAGACAAAATTAAACTTAAGCGTTTTGATTACGGAGTTGAAGCCGGCCTTGGTTTTCATTTTTATTTTCCCATGTTTGTGTTAACGCCCGAAGTTAAAATGGGCTGGGGTATTGGTAACCTGCACAGCAGGGATGAAAGCCTTAAATATTCCAAGGTAATAGATAAGATCAATTCCCGGATGATCTCTTTCTCTTTAACAGTTGAATAAAAATACTGCAGGTTAATAATCGTATCTCCGGTTAAACATATTTATACGAACTCCCCCGGTAATTAACGTGGTTGTACTTGCTGCAGGATTATTTATTGTTTTATAATGACGGTACTGTCCCATCACTTCAAAAAATATATTCTCTCTTATTTCGTACGATACCTGTAACCATGTATTTAAAACCGTTGCTTTATTTCCGCTGCCTATTTTAAATCCATCATTCATGGTACGGGTTGTGTAATCCCTAAAAATATTTGCGCCAAAATTTTTCCCCGCACTATCCAGCCCCTGGTAATAAAAAATACTCTGTAAATACAAATGCCATTTTGGTGCAGGCTGGTAACGTATAATACCCAAAAACTCCTGGAAGTTGGCGCCCAGCGGATGAGCCAGCGGCTGGTTGTAATGCGTGTAATTGGAAATGGTATCGTTGTGCGTGTAGGTAAAAGGCCTTACCCGGTTTGTTTCTAATTGTATATCCAGGTTATCAACTCCAAAAGCATCAATATATTTTAACCCAAGTTGTATACCCCATTTGTTTACCCAACTGGTTGGATTATTTTTTATTTCAGATAAAATAAATTCATCGAGCAGGAACTGCCCATAAACCTGAAACCGGTGAGCAATATTGGCTTTAAAATCTAATCCTGCTACAGCATTATCGGGGCTGCCAACAGTGCCTTCAATATGCCTGTAAAAAATAATGGGGTTTAAATATTGAAAATCGAAACGGTTTTTACGTCCAAAAATAACACCTTCAAAAACACCAACGTTCAGCCATTTGGTTACATTCATACTCAGGTGATGCATGGCTGCATATTTACGGTCAAGCAAAGTATCGCCCGATTTTTTAAACTGCGGCATCAGCTCCATAAATAAATTCTGGTAATTAAATTTCCATATCCTTGTATTCAGTTTTAAAAATAAATTGCTGTTGCCCCAGTCGCTTAAAAATAAACTGCGGTAGCCGTTGCCAATAAAATTTTTATCATAACCAAA
>JANNYY010000221.1:0-16908 GCA_031410355.1 Chitinophagaceae bacterium
GTTAAATATTCGCCGCCAGATACTAAGGTTATAGTAAGTGCCAGGCAAACTGATGCAGAACTTACTATACAGGTAAGAGATTTTGGAATAGGTATACCTGCAGATGAAATAGCTGACATATTTGAGCGGTTTTACAGAACCAAAGGCTCATCGGTACATATAGCAGGATTGGGTTTGGGACTATATATATGCCGCGACATAATTTTAAACCATAAGGGAAAAATATGGGTTGAAAGGGAAGCAAAGGGTTCATCATTTTATTTTACGCTGCCTTTAAAAGCGAGCCCATCAATAATTCGCACAAAAAACATTGAGAATGCCGGCCTTATCATTTAAATAAAAATGTATGCATAAAATTCTTGTAGTTGATGATGATATTGATATACTTACACTCGTAAAAATGACACTTTCCATGAATGGGTTTGACGTTTCCATTTTATCGAGGTGGGAAAGTATTAATAAAACAATAGAAAATTTTGGGCCCGACCTGATTTTACTGGATGTTTCACTGGGTGGGGCTGATGGGAGAGAAATATGCAAAAAGCTAAAAGCAGAGAAAGAAACCAGTCATATACCTGTCATCCTTTTTTCTGCAAATATAGAAATGGAAAAAAGTATTGAGAACTGCAATGCCCAGGCATTTATATCAAAACCTTATGAACTCAATTATTTTTTAAACACGATCAAATCAAATATAGAGATAAGCAAATTCAACAGCAATTGAATTTTTGATTGGCATTATCTCCTCATAAATTGCTTTAAATTATTTTTTGTTTACCATGTTTTCAATTCATTCTTTGAAAAAGTATATTCGGGCGTTTTAATAACATACTCCTCATTTACTTCGTACCAGGGAGATAAATTTTCATTCATTGGATTTTTGAGTACGTGAATATCCTGTGCCGGCATATAACTCTGGGCCAATAGATAAATCTTTTTGCCTGCAGGATTTACAGCAACATCCATAACAATGACTGCATGTCCCGGAAAGCCGCCTCTTATTATCACATCGCCGGGTTGTATGGCCCCAAAATCATTTACTGCTTTCAATTGTTTTGATAAAGATGCCGAACCGCACATAGCAAAAACCCTGTTCAGGTATTTAGCAAAATTGTCTTTGGTGTATGGGGATGTAAGCCTGTAGGCAGTTTTATTATTATCGTAAAAAATAATCTGGTCATAACGTTTTTGTTCAAATAAATACGCTGCCCTTAACCGCATAACAGCATCGGCACATTGCTGCAGATCTGTATTTCCGGTGGGGATATTTAATAAAGCATATTGCGCCGTTTGGTTTTGCTTTGGCTTACCATTGAAAAGATATACAGTTGTATTTTCTTTTAATTCAATATTTCGTAAGTACCCGGTAAATGAGCCGGCATCAGTAGCCGTTCTCCTAAACCCTGCTGGCAATGGGATTGCATTTATTTGCTTATACGGATTAATACCTGCAGGTGGTTCTGAATGTATTAATGAGGATGAATCATCGGAATAATTATTACAGGATGATAACAGTAATTGAAATACCATCATTAAAAATAGTTGCTGCATAGTTTTAGTTTGGTGTGGGATGCAGGCCACGTTTTATTCCATATAAAATATTTGTTAAAGTTAAAATTTTATCATATCCAAAATAAGTTATAAATTTTCGTTTCAATTTTTTTAAAGAATACATAATCTAAAAAAATCAATAGCAGAGGCTTAGCTTTTCAACAAATAAGTATATTTTTAAGCATCAAACGCAACGATTTATATTTATGATTAATAGAGCTGTCCTCCCGGTAATATTTATTGGTTTAATTTTCCTTTTCGCAACAGGTAAAAAAGCTAAGGCACAAAGTGCATATATTAAAACGGTTGATGATTATGCAGCCGCTGCAACTATAGCTGTTACGTCAACCCCGCAAACTGCAAAATTTTTTGTAAATGGAGTTGAAATGGGATCCGGATCTATGCAAATTAATATTCCTTATAACGATTGTTTGGCCGTGGAAGTAAAAGAAGAGGGTTTTATTACTGAAGTTAGAAACTACTGTAAAAAGAATGGCCAGGCGGAGCCACCAAAATCTGATTACTTTAGATTGCAACCCGACGATTCGTATGCTTCCTCCATTCAATCTGATATCGCCAACAATGAAATTGTTTTAAATATAAAACAAGGGCTTACAAAAGAACAGGCCTGGAAAATGATTGTAACCAGCATTTTGGGGAAATTCGGGGTACTGGAAAAGAATGATGAAAAATCAGGCTATTTGCGTACTTCCTGGATCGGCGTTAACTTTAAAGCAAATACAGTTCGTACAAGGTTAATTATTCAACAATCAAATAATGAACAGCTTTCGTATAAAATAAGATTTGTTTCAGAATATTCAGGCAAGGCAGGTACTCCCTTTAGTGCAGATGAGGAGTTTACCGCATTTGGCCGTATTTTAAAAAAGTATGATGGCCTGGTGGAAGAGCTGTCTTCAAAACTGAAGAATTAACAACCGCATTATTTATTTGCTGTTATTACTTTAAGGATAACCTGCTCTTTATTTTTTAATGATTTAAGTGCTACGCCTTTTTCCTTATTCTTATCATATAAAATCACAGCGTGATCAAATCCCAGGTCTACAGCTACCCGGCCATCAATAATCCATCCACGGCCCTGTACTGTTGTACCTTTGCCGTTAAACCGGTTAATTACCTGTAACTCATCCTGCAATAAAATAGAAACAACATTACCATCTTTAAAATTTTTATACTTGCCGGATATCTGGGCATTAACGAACTTTACTTTTGAAGGATCCTCATTAATAACCGGGTTTAGTTTTTTATTTAAATTTGACGGATGTTCCCCGTCATTTTCGTTAACCTTTACTTTCATACCGCCTAAATTCATTTTTTCAGTATTATCTTTTTCGTTAGCATTTTTTAATTTGTTGGTCTTTGTAGTTGTAAAAATATTGTAGTCAAAACCCTTCATATATAATTCAGGAAATTCAAATAATTCCTTTACAGCAATGATCTTATAAACATATTCGGCGGTTTCTTTATTAAGATTCATTTCAAAATAATTTTTTCCCTCCCGTTTAATAGCATTTCCTATATTGCCAATGCCAAAATTATAGGCAGCCGCAGTTAATACCCAGGATGATATTCCATAAGTTTTCCTGATATTTAAATAATTACTGGCTAATTCCCGGCATGCCGCCAGGGTTGATTTATTAAAATCGGTTCTTTCATCAATAGTTTCATTGACAGTTAAATTCCATTGCCTGGCTGTTTTGGGCATCAGTTGCCAAAACCCTGCTGCGCCTGCACTTGAAGTTACATCAGTCTTAAAACCGCTTTCAACAATGGCAAGGTATTTAAGGTCCTGCGGCAAATTGGTTTCCAGTAAAAACCTTTCAACTTCCGGCATGTATTGATTTATCTTAACCTTTAGCGAAGGAAGGTTAATATAATTGATATGCTTTTTGATAATATTCATGAGTTTATCCGCAACAAATTTGTCACTTAACGGAATCTTCTCCCCACAAAAATAAATATCCTGTGCTGCAGTACAGAGGGTGACGCAGGTGAAAAGAAAGCTACATGCAGCACGGTAAAAAAATGTTTTAAACTTCATTAAGCAAATTTATAAAATTCGGTAAATATTCAGTTGGTGTTTAAAAACCTGCCTGCTTTTTATAAGGCATATTTGTGGATAAAACCAGAAGTCTTAATTTTTGAGAATCAGTTCTTTTTTTGTTTTTTCTTTTTCAGCAGTTTATTAATTTTTTCGATCTGTTCTTTTGGCCAGGGTTTGTTTAATAAACCAAGAGCCTGGCTATATAATTCTTTCGCAATTATATAATCTTCTGTCTGAAATAATTTATCAGCAGACTTTATTGTTTCATTGTATTTTTTTTCCCGGTCTTCCTGTTGTTTAACACGCTCTTTCATTTTTTTTACTGTAGAGTAGTCATAATCAGTTTCCTTGAGATTGGTATAATCAATATTTTTTTTATAAACTAAAATGAAGTTATGGGTTCTTTTACCTTCAGTAACAAATAAAGGGGTGGGGGGTGCATTTTTTTTCTTTGCAATAATTGTAAAACCTGCAGGTAATGTTTTTATATTATAGGGAGCATCGGCAGGGATTGTATAAAAACTGCTTGGCATTGATGGAAACCTGACAGCAATTTCAGCCTTTGCATCTACATAAATGGTATCGCCATTTATTGACTGTGCATTTACTTTTACATCCACAAATATCAGCAGTAATGTAAAAAAGATTAAAGAGGGATTAATATACTTCATCTGGCAAACTTTCATTTCAAAAATAGTACAGGTTTTCCGGCATTTGCCAACATGCCTGTAATTAGTCGTAATTTATGTCAATAGATGTAACACAAAGTTTTGCATCACGGTTTAAACTTACACTTTTTATCTTTTTAGCTCTTTTACCAATTCCGGTAAAATTTTTATTTACTCTCTTTTGAAGTTCTTTACAAGCCTGGGAAAAAGTAATTTGTTTATTCTTTTTTCCATTTAAAATTACCGGTGTAGATCCTTCGGCACATAAATATTTGGCAAAATCAGCTTCAAAGTATACCCCTTCTACTACTTTATCAAGAAAATCTTTAAATGTTGATTCTGATATTATTAATTTGGAAGGATTAGAACCACCACTTCCACCACCTCCTCCGCCTATGGTTGGCGGAGCCACAGGCTTATCACTGATAAGTTTGGGAATACTGGCTACTTTAATTTGTTTGGTGTATTTTTTTAAACGGGTTTTATTAAGTGTAAGTTCAATAGTATAATCTCCCGCCTGCTCAAACTTATAAGTTGCAGATGCCCCTGTACGGGTACCAAATTCCGGATGTTCAGATACATTCCATTCATAAGAGGTTGCAGTTTGAGAACAGGTAAAAGTTTCAGGTGTTCTCACAAAGGTTTTATTATTTCCAACAATTCTTTCTTTGTTGCTGTCGGTTTCTTCAACAAAGGCTTTTTTAATAGTTATGGGTTTTACAAATTCACAAACTGAATTTACAGTAACCTTAATAAAATATTTTCCGTCAGTTGCAAAGCGGTGTGTAACAAATGTGCCTTCCGCAGTTGGGGTCTTGTCGTCAAAATCCCAGGTTACATTTTGTTCAGCATTCAAAGTTCTGAATGATAAGATGTCATTTGTATAATAAACAGAATCGTTATCTGATACTGTCTTTATTTTAAAATCAATTGGTGCACATTTTGGGGTATCCATCAGTTTATAACTCAACAAGCCTGCGGAAAGAACAAGAAACACGATCATAACACGCCAGACCCTGTAATCAAGCCCCATTAATTTACGGGTTAAAATACGATTGCTATTCATCCTTTTATGAATTTAAAATTTATGAATTTTACTGTTTCAACATTTCCATCACTTTCAGTTGTAATTCATCTCTTTTGTTTTTACACTGTTCAAGCTGATTAGTCAATAACTCATTTTCTCTGTTAGCCTTGTTAATATCTGTATCGGCTTCGGTGGCTTTCCTCAACTGCTTTTTAGCACGTTGCAGATCGCTTATATTAAGCACCACACTTCTGTACAGGTCTTTATTCTGAACAGAATCAAGATCTACCATCACATTTAATTTGGTTATTCCGGTTGATATTTCCCCGTCAATAAGATCGGCGCTGGTAATTGCAGTGGTATTGATACTGTCGAGTAATGAAGCTATCACGGTCATCTGAGCCATGAAATTTTTGGAAAATTCCCTTTCATGGTCCAGGGCAGCTACCTGTTTTTTTAAAATGTCATTGTCTTTAATTGGGACCCTGGTGCTGGAAAAAGCAAGCACTACAATAATAGCTGTGCTTAAAACAAACAGCAGTAAAAAACTTAAGAATGTTTTTTTTCTTGCTGCAGTATTTTTTGGTTGCATAAAAAATATATTTATAAATTAATAGTATTTAAAATTAATTAGCGGTTAACTGGTATTAATCAAAAAACCGCCGCCTTGGTTTTGCCTGCACTTCATTTTGGACAACCGTTTTTTCTTCTTTTACAAAAACGCCGCTTTCTTTTCGTTTTCCAATAAATTCAAGTTTACTTAAAGTTTCAAAAAGCCTTGATGTTACCTTTACAAATAAAGCAACTTCATGAATGTTTTTATTAATGTCGTTGTTGTTGAAACTGGTATTTGAAAGGTTTCCCAGCATCGTTTCAAGTTCACCCTGTTTTAATTCACACCATTCTGTAAAGTAATTCATCATTTCATCTTTGCCCGATCCAATCCGCATATCTATACTGTTCTTCATAACCCTTGCCAGGTTAGATATACTGGCAAACATAACCGCAGGTGGTTCGTACAGCATGGTCCACCGCATAGTAGTAAGGGCCTGGCCCAGGTATAACATTACCCTGTCGCAAAGAAACATCACCAGTTCCGATATTTCATTTTGCTGATTTTTTTTTAAAATTTTCTGTACAATACGGGAAGAAAATAATTCAATATCCGACAGGAACTTATCCAGTTCAGCGTGTAATGAAACCAGGTCCGGATGAGCGCTCAAAGAAAAACAAGGCGGGATATAATCATTCTCGATCCTTACGTCTTTTCCATTAACGCTAACCTTGCCTATGGCTAAAGAATAGGGATGCCAGGCAAATTCTTTATAGTTTGTTTCACTGATCAGTTGAATGGTATAGGTAGGCAGCACAACAGGTAACCTGGGCGGATTTTCTGAAAGATCGGGACTGCCGGCAGGTTGTTTATCATAAGGATGAGCAGTTAAAAATATCCACCACGCAGATTCATTTGCTGCTGAGGAAAATGGAAATGTAGTAGTTAGAATATTCCCCGTTTGGGCCTGCCCAATTGAAGCTACTGCCGGTATCACAATGCGTACGCCACCAGAAGTAACGGCATTGCAGGACAAAACAGATACACGTAAAGACTCCTGGTTGTCTAATGCTATTTTTACATTGAAAGTTTCATCTCCTGAAATTGAAGCTGGAAGAACTCCATACCTGACCGGGGAAAGATGAAGCGCAGAAATATCCTGCACCATGGCTCTCCAGGCATTATCCTGATCAATAAAATGATTTTTATTGATCTTCATGCCATCTATCCAGTTTACCGGGAAATATTTAATATTGTCTCTCATGTCCGGATGCCAATCAGGCTATTTGAAATCGTTCACAAATTATTACCGAATTTTCTTTGATCTTATTTTCACGAATTGTAAGTTCAGGATCAAGAATACGATGAGACTGGAACCATTTTGGTTTTATCCGAAACCACCATTCGTGGCTTTCATGATCATTTGAAAATTCAATGGTAGTTTCGCTATGCAGTTCATTGTAATCATTAATAAAATGATAGTAGAGATCACCCAGTTTCATAGTTTCGGGGCCTTTTGCCCTGAAATTTGTTTTATCGGGGGAGGAGGTTTTTTTAGCGATCTCAAACGCAATCACCAGTAGTTTTTCATTTGGTTTTTCATCTGGCAGATCAATTTGCTCATGTACAGGATAGATCCAGGAAGCAAAAACCGGATCGGGAATATTATAAGCTGCTTCAAAAGTGTAAAATAATGAAACAGGAACAAAAAATGCCAGCATACTGGTTAACATTGGGTAAAATGGAAACGATTTATTTTCCATTACAAAATAAATTAGCGCAGAGAAAGCTACGAGACTGAAAAAGATAAGCGCCAATGAAAATAATAATTCGCCAATAACTATGTTGCCCCGGTTTTGTGGTGCCGAATAAAAATATTTTTTGTGAAAAAACAGGATATGGAATAAACCAAATGCCAAAAAGATAATGGCTAATAACCAAAAAACAATGTAATTATTAAATAAAGTAAGGGTAGAAAGAAAGGCAAGGCCACCAAAAACAATGGCTGCAAGAATTCCGTAAAGGATTGGTTTCAGCCCGCTTCCGGCAAATTCTTTTGCAAATCTTTTTGCTGTTGCTGCTAAAGCTATAGCACCCGCAAAAAAAATTCCGATGTATATCCAAAAATATTTTATAGCCATAATTAATACAGATTAATACATTGTTATCTGCGCAACCTTCTAATAAATCTTACATTTTAGCCATCATATTAATATAAATAATGTCAAATTTACTAAGTAAAATGAAGGCTTTCAATCTGGATATTGGAATTCCTGTTTCAATAATAAGGTCAAAATTATTTTTGCTTAAATTCTGCTTTCCATTCCTCCCCATCGTCTCCTTTGTATCCATCCAGCTTTACCAAAAAGCTTTTTGCAGGAAAGAACGGAGTTATATGGATGTCGAGGAAAATATGGTCTTTTTGATCTTCGTCCCTTTCAAAACGTATGATCTGGAATTTTTCAATAAGCTTGTCTGGCCCCTGGATACCATCCAGGAATTTCACGATCTGCTTTCTTAAGTTACCTTCCATTTTTGTATTCCAAAGTTCAAAAGCACGCCTGTTTAAAAAGTCGGACATTACTTTTGCAATAAAATCAAATACACGTACTACCGAATAAGTTTGCATACCCAGGTTATCGCCGGTAAATAATGTTTTGGCAGAAAAAGGCATCACTTTGCCCCATTCGCCTACAAGTGGAACCAGGCCTACGTTTTCAAGTTCTGAAATGTCTGCTTTTTTCATGTCAAAACGTACGGCATCTACTTCATCAACCGTACCATAAGTTTTGCCAGCAACCGGTTGCGACATTTTTGTGCAGTATAATTTTCCTGCCAGTGCCGCCGATCCTGGTACATAAATATCTTCCTCTTCACCAACATCTTTATTTTTACCCCGACCCACAATATAATTACAGGTCATTAAAACATTTGCTTTATGTGCATCTCCGCCGGTTAAATTGGCATCTGTAAATAAATCAAGCACATCATCCGGCGTTTCCACATTTTCAAAATCGGTAAGCATCATCACTTTATTGGCATAAGCAATTTTTGCCCATTTATCAACTACTTTATTTGATTTAAGGTATCCCGGAATTACCATCAGGGAATAATTCTGCCGCAGATCAAGCCTGTCGAATTTTTGTTTTAGTTCTTCGGATACATGCTCAATAAACCTGGGTTCGTCCAGGTCGGTTAACTGATCCATGGAAGCATTCATCAATGCCACATTTTTAAGTTTACTGGATTCGGTGTTTTTATAAAATAGATTTACCGACCTGTAAGATTGTTCAAGTTCTTTTGTTGTTTCCAACACTTTTTTCAAATTGCCTTTCAATAATTTTTCGGCTATATCACTCCTTTCAGAACTTTTTTCAAGCATAGCAGATACATTATCTGAACTTGCCAAAAGGTCCAGCCACATATTCATCTTCTTTTTTAGCTCAGCCCGCTGCGCTTTTTTATTGGTATCTGTAAGAAAAATATTTTTCTTTGCTTTACGCAGTGGGTTCAGGTTATCGGCCCCATCCACAATGGCTTCTAAAAAATCATAGCCTCCCGACTTGGCAAGGGTATTCAAGGATTCTTCCATAGGCGCAAGTGCCGCCTGCTGCTTTTCTTCCGTTTTAAAGGCGGCTGAGGTTTCTTCGCTTTTTATTTCTTCGTTTGCCATTTTGATAATTTTAATATTTTTTAATTGAAAACTTTAAATATCCAGTTTGTTATTTTTCATCCAACTCTGCAACAAGCGATTTGAGTGCATTTACAAAAGCCGCTTTGGTTTCGGCATTTTGAATAACATTTGCCAGCGATTTATTTGATTTTAATTGTTTGATTATTTTAAGATAAGCGCCATACTCAATATCAAGGTTCTTTAAATAAGTGCTTTGATTGGTCAGGTTTTTTGCATCAAAATCGCCAAGGCCGCCAAACTGAAAATTCTCTTTGGTTGTTGAGCCGTCTTCTTTATCAAGTTCTACATCGCAGTTTGGTTGAAAGTGAGCAAAAACTGCTTCAACCGTCTGAAGGTCTTCAACAATATCTGGTTTTATGGGATCATCATAAGTTAACTTTTGAATAAAAAGGGTTTTGTTGGGCGATATTTCAACAAAGCCTTCTCCCACCGGATCGGGGGCCAAAATGGTGGTAGCAATACCAGGTTTAATTTGTGGCATAATTTTATTTAGTTTTAATTATCAAATATCTGTTATTTAATTGTATTACATACCGTAGTTATACCTGTTTTTTAATCAATTTTCCATACTAATTCTTCATTATTAATATCGGCATTAACTGTATTGCCTTTTTTAAGCTCTCCCGAAATAATATATTTTGATATTGGCCTGCGTATTTGGCTGCGTATTACACTTGAAATTTGCCGGGCACCATACTTTGGGGTAAAGCCATGTAAGGCAAGGTATTTTTTGGCTTCATCTGTAATGGTAAAAGCAATTCCCTGTTTATCCAATATGTCCAGTAAACCTTTCATTTGTATATCAAAAATGCGTACAATACTATTTTCGTTAATTGGCGCAAATGGTACAATTTCTGTAAGCCTCGCCAAAAATTCCGGGCGGAAATATTTTGTCATTATTTCCATCAGTTTGTTAGATGAGGGCATTTCGTTATTTGCAAACTGTTCTGCAATCCATTCGCTGCCGATATTTGAGGTAAAAATGATCAGCGCATTGGAGAAATCGCCTTCTTTGCCCAGCCTGTCGTGCATGTGGCCTTCATCCAGGATTTGTAAAAAAGTATCAAAAACAGATGGATGTGCCTTTTCAATTTCATCGAATAATAATACAGAGTAAGGTTTTTGCCTTATTTTATTTACCAGAACACCACCTTCTTCGTAACCAACATAACCTGGAGGAGCGCCGTATAAAAGAGCTGCAGAATGCTCCTCCTTAAATTCCGACATATCAAAACGGATCATTGCTTTTTCATCATTAAAAAGAAATTCGGCCAGCGATTTGGCCAATTCTGTTTTACCGGTACCGGTTGGGCCAAGAAAGAAGAACGAACCTATTGGCTGGCCTTTTTTATTTAAACCGCTTCTGGATTCTAAGATGGCTTCTGAAAGCGCTTTTACGGCGTGATCCTGTCCAACAACCCGCTTTTTAAGATAGGTTTCCATATTAAGCAGCCGCTCTTTTTCCTGTGCCTGAATTTTGCCAAGCGGAATGCCTGTTTTATAAGATATTACTGAAGCTATATCCTCTTTGTTTACAACTTCTTTCTTCACATCGGCCAGCGGGGTAAGTTTAGCAAGGCTGTCGTTTAAAAAGTTTTCAAACTCAACCGAAGTTTCAAATTTATCTGCCTGCGAAGCGTCTTCTAATTTGCCCAGCAAAACAGGGCTTATTTTGGCCTTAACCAGGTTATTAAGCCATTTGTATTCAGTAAATAATTCGTGTTCGGGTAATTGCGCCTCATTTAATTTAAGCACATTCAAGGCAGCCGTTAAATCTTCCAGTTCGGTCTTATTGGTATCAATCATCAGCTTAATAGCCGCCATGGTCCTGTCTAACAGGTCAATGGCAGCATCGGGTAATCTTCTGTCTTTTATATAACGTTTTGATAAACGAACGCATTCTTTTACAGCATCTTTATCAATTTTTAACTGGTGATGATCTTCAAATTTTGAAGCCAGGCATTGCAGCATTTTTATGGCCGATTCGGTATCGGGTTCGGGAACATTCAGCACTTCAAAGCGGCGGGTGAAAGCCTGGTCAGGTTCAATGATCTTTCGGTATTCATCGTTGGTGGTGGCGCCAATAACTGTTATTTCGCCACGGGCAAGCTCGGGTTTTAAAAGATTGGCAGCGCCGCCTCCCATAGATCCTTTACTGTCTAACAATATATGTATCTCATCAATAAAAATGATGGCTTTAGAAAACTGCTTTACCTCTTTGATAATATTTTTCAGCCTGTCTTCAATTTCACCTTTGTAACTGGCGCCGGCAATAAGAGAGCCCAGGTCAAGTTCAAATAATAAGGAATCCTGCAATTGGGCCGGTACTTTTTTATTCACAATATCCATTGCCAGCCCATCAATCAGCGCAGTTTTGCCTACTCCAGCCTCACCGGTTATAATAACATTCGGTTTTGTCCTGCGGCAAAGTATTTCCATCATCATCCGGGTTTCTTTATCACGGCCAATAATGGGGTCGGTTTTATTTTCTTTTGCAAGCGCTGTACGCTCAACACAATATTTGTACAATGCACCGGCAGGCGCTTTCCCGTTTTCGCCGGGTTGCGCAACAGCCTGTTGTAAACTGTCTTCCTTAAAATAAACCTCCAGTATTTCCTTTTCTTTTACCGGGAAAGTCTTTAATTGTTCGTTGGTAAAACCTACACCGGGTTTGCTTATGGCACAAAGCACACAGATAGGGGATATCTGGTCGAGCCCCATTTTTATCCGTACATTATCAGCTTCATCAAATACCATTTTAACGCCCTCATCGCCGGTAATTTTATCTTTTGCCTGTGCAACTTTTGGATACTCGTCCATACGTACCTCGGCCCATTCCATGATGTATCCTGAATCTTTGCCAATTGAATCCAGGAAGTTTTTTAGCCCAACTTCTTTGTGCATCATGCTACGGAGCAAATGTGCAGGATAAAAAAACTCATTATGGTATTCTTTTGCAAGCGATTGCGCAATTTCAATTGCCGTTTTAACAGACTCATTCAGTGAAAGTGTTGGCATAGAAAGATTTTGTTAGCAGTAAATTAAAAACCATTACAATTTACCAAGAAAAAAACTTAAAAGCAAAGAAAAAGAAGAATGATATTAATTTAATCTGCAGGAACGGAAATGCGCAGCGAAATATATTAAGCTTTAAAAACTAATGGATTTTAAAATAGAAAAATATAATTTATGTGCTTTTTTAGCAAAACTGATTGTATTTTGTGATGCTGGTTTTTTAATTTTTTTGTTATGAATATCATTTATTATAAAATACCGCTTCAACTCTCATCCCTGCTTGAAGGAAATGAACTGCCAAACTGCGATACAAGGGATTCTATCACAAAAACACTGGAACTGATCATTATGACAAGATTTGGAGAACACAGGCATGACCCCAGTTTTGGCTGCGAAATTTGGGACCTTGATTTTGAACTGATAGTGAGTGAAAATAAATGGGAAGAAAAATTAAGGCAATCATTGCTTAAATCCATCACATCGCACGAACATCGTTTATCTGATATTCAGTTAAAAGTGGAAATTACTGAAATTGAAAAATTTCATTTACTTAAGCAATATGCCGAAATAAAGAAACGGGTAGATATACAACTTAACGGTACGATACATAAAACTGGTGAATCGTTTACTTTCAATAACCGTTTGTTTCTTAGTCCGCTCTCAGTAGATTAACTAAAATTATTTCGTATGTTTTCAGGCGTAACCCATACAAAGGAAATTATCAGGAACAGGATGCTGAAACATGCATTGAATTACTGGAACATAAAAAATACAGAAGACCTTGATCCCATTGTTAAACTGATACTGGAAGCTTTATCAACTGAATTATACAACCTGGGCAATGAAATTAAAGATTCGGAAGTAAGGCTTCTTGAAAAAATTGCCAACCTGCTGGCACCTGAATTTTTAACCTGCCCAAACCCGGCACATGCCATATTGCATGCTATGCCCAATGAAGCCATTGATCTGCTGACTGATGCAGATCATTTTTATACACAGAAGAAAATTTCTTCGAAACAGGATGAAACCTTTGATAAAAGTATAGACATTTTTTTTACCCCGGTTGATAAGATAAGGCTTATGAATGCCAGTATTACCTGCCTGGCTACCGGCAATAATTTATTTACATTTGACCCTGGTTATAACAAACAACTTACTGCGCAAACACTGGCTGGAAGCCGTACCGAAAATAATGTACTATGGCTGGGGTTAACTGTTGATGAAAAAATTGACCATATCAATAACCTGTTTTTTTATTTTGACTGGAAAAATATTGAACATGCTTTATCAAATTTTAATTACCAGCTTTTACCTTTAAGTAAATGGTATTTTAATGAAGAAGAAGTAATGATTGCAGAAGGGATACCTTTTGAAAATAAGTCAATTCCCGGCCTGCCGGAGAAAGATCTGTCTTTAGACTACGACCTGCTTTCTTTGGTAGAAAAAGATATAAAAAACTTTTACGGCCAAAAATTTATTACCATTTCGGATGACAGGCATAAAAATATAAACAAATTAAAAGAAAACTATCCGCCTGCATTTAAAAATATTTTTCCGGAGGCCGACCTAAAAAAATTAACCAATAAATTACTCTGGATAAAAATTGTTTTTCCGGCAGCTTTGCAACAGGATGCATTGGATGAAGTATATGTGTACACCAATACTTTCCCGGTAATGAACCGCCAGTTGATTGATTTAAAATACCGGTTAAAAAGCGGCAGCAATATCATCCCTTTAAAAACAAGCGGGATGGAACAATTTCTGTCTGTACGGTCACTTTCAGATGAAGGGCATCAATATATTTCAACACCTTTTAGAAAAATGGAGGAGGAGGAAGCTGGTACCTTTACCTTACGCAATGGAGGTGTGGAAAGGTTTGACGGAAGAAATGCAAAAGAATTTATCAGTTACCTGCTGGAATTATTACGCAGTGAATCTTCAGCGTTTTCTGCTTATGGCAACGACTTTATTGCATCCACACTTCGTGAAATGGACCAGCGCATTGCTTTGATGGAGCAAAAGACCAAAGCCATAGCCAACAGTTCTTCAGAGATACCTCATTACATTATTGCAAAGCCGTATGAAGGCAATGATATGATGTATGCCGAATACTGGACCACTCACGCCGAAACTGGCAATTTACTCAGATCGGGTACCAGGCTGCAGGAATATAACGGCTCAAAAATAAAATCTGATTCGCTTTTTTTAATTACCACTTCTACCGGGGGCAAGAACAGGCTTAAGCCGGCAGAAAGAGTAAATGCATTCAGGTATGGCATTATGACAAGAAACCGGATCGTTACCAAAGAAGATATACGGAATTTGTGTTTATACGAATTAGGTAACCGGGTAACCAATGTAGCTGTTGATAAAGGTTATGAGATGTCTGCACATCCCAAACAGGGATTTATGCGTACCATTGATATTACCCTTACTACTAACCAGGCCGAAAAATTAAATACTGATGGATGGGATGTGTTATTAGATCATTTAAAGGCAAAGCTAAAAAGCCGGTCAGGTATGAGCAATCATTACCGGATCTTTTTAAGTAAATAATATTTTATGAAACGTAATGCTTTATCAAACATACTGGCCGATACTTTTGACTTTGACTTTAGGGCAGAAGTTGTTGCAGCCGAAATGATTGATAATGGGGTGCCTGCAGAGCAGCTCATGATACTGATGCTGGGTTCAAGGAAAAGAGCTTTTCGAAAAGATGTTGACTCCGTTACTGATGAAATTTCTGATTATAATAACAAAGAATATACCCTAATAACTACGCATAAGGAAGGGATTTATGACATGCTGCCGCAGGGTATATTTCATGCGCCTACATTACCCAAATCTGCCAAAACGCAAAAAGAGATAATTGATAATATTAAGAAGCACCGCGTAGAAGAAAGCAATGCCCGGCGTTTATTTTTACCTTACGAAGCTGCCATAAACCACTTACGCATTCAGATGGCTTTGTTTGAAAGCAGGCTGGATAAGGGCGCACATCACGACGATCTGGTAAGTTTATTTAAAAATCACTGGAGCATATTTCAGTACCTGGATACAGCACAATCGGATATTTTTTTGCAGGTTCTTCCACTGATACATGATATACGGGATGATTATGAAGCAGCCACTACTATTTTTGAACTGCTGTTATCAGTTCCTGTACAAATAACCGGCCGTTTGCAAGGTCAGTTAAAATCTGCAAATCCGGTTTTTTCCAGTTTAAACGATACGCAACTGGGTATTAATTTTACTACCGGCAATGCGGTGTATGATGGGGGCGAAGATGAAATTGTTGTTAGCGTTGGGCCAATTCATAATGAACAATTAAAGCAGTTTATGCCCGGTACTAAAAATGCTAAAATATTAGAGGCGTTATGTGATTACCTGTTACCGGTTCATGTTGATGTTACTACTGATTTTGAATTGTATGGTGTAGAAAAAGGTATGCGGCTTGCAGATAAGGAAAATGATTTTAATGCTACACTTGGTTTAAGTACATACCTGTAGTATTATCCACGGTTCTCAATTGTAATTTTATGGTAAGTCAGTAAGCCTGCCTCTTGGGTTTGCTTTAAATGCAGCAATTCTTTGATCCCAGGTTTGCTGTGCTGCTCTATTCAGATAATGGTTTGTTTGTGTATCATAGTTTGTATTAACTCTGTTAATCTGTTGTTGTATGCGATCACGTAAACTTCTTGTCAATTCTATAAATGCACTTTGTGTGGGAGCAGTAATAGTAAGCAATTCATCATAATATTCACGGGCACCTAATGCAGTTATGTCATAGTGTCTCTGTTCGTGTGCAAGCAAATCAGCATTTGTAGTCTGGGTGCTGAGCGCCCAGGTATGCGTAGAAACTATTATGATATTAACGGTTACATTAGTAATTACAATACTTCTCCTGCTTCCCCTGGCTCTAAAATCCGGTCGCATTTCTACAGTAATTTGCGCATCTTCATCCACACCATGCGGCCTTACATGAGCGGGCGTAAAATCTGACCATCTGACTAAATAATTGAAATTGTTTAGTGGCATATTTGGTCTTTTAAAGAAAGTGAATTAACACACACTAAGCATCTTTGTAGCTTTGTTTTAAAAATATTTTCATTTATTTACAAATACATTTCAGGTTTCACTTTTTATAAGTCCTTTTAAAATTGTTGCATTTCGGTTCGTAAGAACACGAACCGAGGCGGAGCGGAGGTTTTGGTTTATGACTATGCTTTTAAAAAACAACGATTTTCATAATAACAAAACCCATAAAGTTTTTTATAATTCATAAATAAAAAAATTAAAACTATTCGATATTATCTTTTAAAACTTTATAGATTCCTT
>JANNYY010000222.1:0-8726 GCA_031410355.1 Chitinophagaceae bacterium
GTTTTAGTTTGGTAAAATTATTCAACTATATTTTCAACTTTAGGCAACTGTAGCTTATTGGTATCCAAAACCGGCAGTTTACCATTTAATACTTTATGCAGATCGTCGTAATATTTTTGTTTATACTGTAAGGCCTGCTCCATGGAATCGGTTCTGATCTTTAGCATTTTGTATTCCTTTATTTGTTTTGAATTGCCATAACCGGTACCGGGCAAATAATATTTTAAGGGGGTAAACACCAATAATGCAATGATGAGCCCAACCAAAATAACAAATACAGTACTCAGGAATATATATACACTTAAGCGGCTAAGTTTAAATTTAACAACCTCTTCATAAGTATCCTCATTCATAACCACCAGCCTGTATCGGTTTCTTAAACGTTTTAAAGTGCTGTTGGCATCCAGTTTTGCCATATTTTGTTGTTGAACGTTAAAATTAACAAATGCGGTTGAAAAAGCAATTAAAAAACGCTAAAAGCCTGTATTCATTGTATGTAAACAAACTATTTAAAGTTTAAATATTATAGCAGATTCTTAAAAAATCATTAAAGTAATTTAAATCAACCTTATTATCTGCACTATTTGTGAAAAATATCCGATATTTAGCCCTGTTATTTAACCTTTTTGATTCATGCTGAAGAGAACTATAAACCCGTTACTTATTTTTTTGATTTTATCCGGATTATCTGTTCCGGTATTATCGCAAGCTCCTACCTGGACTTTTGAGCCCTTTGGTAAAGAAAAAAAACCTGAAAAATTTGAGAACAGGAAACTGGGATCGGAGAAGACTGCTGATAAAAAATTTACCGTACCCCGTAATTTCTACCAGAACAATGTAACCCATTACAATTATTATTTTAATGCCAATAACCGCGTTAACACGGTTGTTGACCGGGCCAAACTTTCATTAAAAGATGATTATTCAAACCTGCTTGCATTTTATCCCTATACATTACAGAGTACTTCCTCGCAAAAAACCGAACTTGATTCTGTAATATACACTTCCACTGCAGGTATATTATTACACGATCTCCGTAATGACTGGATTGATAATATGTACATGCTTATTGGCAAAGCCTATTTTTACCGGGGGGATTTTGATTCGGCATTGATGACCTTCCAGTTTATCAACTACAATCTTTTTCCGCGTAAAAGAAAAAATGATGACGATGACCGCATAGTTGGTTCTAATACCGCATCCATTGCAAATAAAGAAAAAAGAAATGTTTTACAAAAAATTACGGCCCTGCCACCCAGTCGCAATGAAGCTATCCTATGGCTGGCCCGTACTTTAATTGAGCAGAATGAATTTGCAGAATCTGGCGGATTGTTGAACACTTTACAGGTTGACCCCAATTTGCCAAAAAGATTACGCAACGACCTGGCAGAAGTGAATGCTTATTGGTTTTTTAAACAGGGCAATTACGACAGCGCAGCCGTTCATCTTGAAAAAGCTTTAAGTGCTGCCGATACCAAACAGGACCAGTCACGCTGGGAATTTTTACTGGCACAGCTTTACGAAATGAGTGGCAAATTTGACAAAGCATCTTCTTATTATGGCAAAGCTTCTAAACATACGGTTGACCCTTTAATGGATATTCATGCCCAGCTTAACGATGCAAAAATGATGCGGACCAGTGGAAATCCTAAAGAGCTGGATAAAGCCATCGACAATCTGGCAAAAATGGGACGGCGTGATAAATACGATGCCTACCGCGATATTGTATATTTTTCTGCCGGCGAATTATCGCTGCATAAGCCTGATACCAATGCGGCTATTATATTTTTTAACAAGAGCCTTAAATATAATGAGGGTAATATCAATTACAAAAACAGGGCTTTTCTTGAACTGGGGGATATTGCCTACAGCCGTAAACAATACCGGCTTGCTGCGGCCATGTACGACAGTTTACAAACCGGCTCCGATTCATTATTAGATAAGCGCATTGCTAAGATCCAGGAAAGAAAAGAAGCATTGATAAAAATTGCAACTGCCATCAGCGCTATAGAAAGAGAAGACAGCCTGCAGCGTGTTGCTTTAATGCCAGCAGCCGAAAGAGAAGATTATATTAAAAAGTTAGTACGCAAAATGCGTAAAGAAAAAGGATATAAAGACGATGGCAGTAATTCAGGTAATGCTATTCTTCCCTTCAGCAATAACACACCCGCAGCCATTGATCTTTTTGCATCAAACAATACTAAAGGCGAATGGTATTTTAATAACAACTCCCTTAAATCAAGGGGCTTCAGCGAGTTTAAAAGCAGGTGGGGCAACCGTACCAATTTGGATAACTGGCGCCGCAAAGCCGTGGAAACTGTTATTACTAATCCAACTACTCCTGTCGCCGGTGATAATAAAAGTGGCAAAGGTGATCCTAAAAACAAAGGCAATACTACTACCACCACACAACCTGATGAAATAAGTTACGATGTGCTGGTAAAAGACCTGCCTGTTACCGAAGAAAAAATAAATGCCAGCAATGATATTATTGCTGAAAATATGATTACCCTGGCCAAAGCCTATCAAAATGACCTGGAAGAATATCAATTGGCCGCAGTTACTTACGAAGATTATTTAAAACGGTTCCCAACACGTTTGCTGGATGGTGAAGTTTACCTTAACCTGTACTTCTGTTATACAAAACTTGGTAACAAAAGCATGGCAGCACATTATAAAGATTTATTGAACAACAAGTTTGCTAACAGTACTTCGGGCCAAAAACTAAATAACCCTTCCGCATCAAATCCAAAAACAAAAAACCCGGAGGCAACAAAACTGTATGAAGATATTTATAACCTTTTTATAGAAGGAGATTTTGAAAAAGCAATGGCTGAAAAGAAAAAAGCTGACAGCCTTTATGGCGTAAACTACTGGACTCCGCAACTGCTTTATATTGAAGCTTTACAGCATGTAAAAAACAGGGATGACAGTGCCGCTATAAAAGGACTGCAAACCATCATCACAAACAATCCAACATCGCCCTTAAAAGAAAAGGCACAAACAATGATTGATGTGTTGAAAAGAAGAGGCGAAATTGAAAAATACCTGAGCACCCTGGAAGTTACAAGAACTGAAGAAAATGCAATAAAAGTAAATGAAACTCCAAAACCTGTTAACGTGCCTGCTGCTCCGGTAATTCCAAAAGATACAGTAGCTAAAATTGCAGCGCCCTTAACCAGCGGACCATTTGTTATGGCGCTTAATTCGCCACACCATGTGCTGATGATATTGGACAAAGTTGACCAGGTGTATGTAACCGAAGCCAAAAATGCCTTTACCAGGTATAACAGGGAAAATTATTATGGCCAGCCCATTAACATTAATAAAGAAACATTGGATGCTGAGCATAGTTTACTGGTGATCACTTCATTTCCTGATGCTGCAACAGCACTACTTTATTATGATAAAATAAAAAGAAATGCTGCATCAGAAATATCCTGGTTGCCGGCCAATAAATATTCATTTTTAATTATTACCGACGAAAACCTGCAATTACTTAAAACCAATAAAAATATAGCGGGTTACAAAGGCCTGTTAAATACACAGTTTCCAAACCGGTTTTAACATCAGGCGGTATACTAATTTATTTCTTTCAGTAGTTTTATGTGATTATGGTACATGATCAGTAACGCATATTACCCTCAAAATCTCATACATGAAACGTTCAGTTAAAATTTTATGGCGCGTATTTATAGGCGGATTTGTTATATTGTTACTGATGTTTGCCTGCGCCAATTTTGGGTTATTTGGTAAGATGCCGTCCCTGGAGCAATTACAAAATCCCGAAGCCGACCTGGCCAGTGAAATATATTCCGGTGATGCTGTATTGATGGGTAAATATTATGCTGAAAACAGGAGTGAAGTAAAATACAACCAGATTTCGCCAAACGTAATCAATGCTTTAATTGCTACTGAAGACGAACGTTTTTACGAGCACTCCGGCATTGATGCCAAGGCTTTTGCAAGGGCAGTTTTTACGTTAGGTACAGATGGAGGTGGCAGTACCATTACGCAACAAGTAGCTAAAATGATGCTGGGGCAGGGGCGTGGAAATATTATTAAAAGGGGCTTTCAAAAAATGAAAGAATGGATCGTTGCTGTTAAATTAGAAAGAAATTTTACCAAAGAAGAGATCATTACACTTTACCTGAACAGGGCACCCTGGGGTAATATATATGGCATACGCAATGCCGCACGTACTTATTTTCAAAAAGAACCTAAGGATTTAAAAATTGAAGAAGCGGCTGTATTGGTTGGCATGTTAAAGGGATATCGTTATTATAATCCTATTGATTATCCAAAAGCTTCTATTGACAGAAGGAACACCGTTATAAATCAAATGGTGGTTTGCCAACAGCATTTTTTAACTGAAGCGGAAGCTGCTAAACTTAAAGCAAAACCACTTATTACCAATTATAAAAAGATTGATGAGAATGTTGGTATTGCTCCTTATTTCCGTTCGGTATTAGCCGATAAGCTAAAAGTGTGGTGCAAAGCACATGAAAATCCAAAAACCGGCGAACCCTATAACCTTTACCGCGACGGGTTAAAAATTTATACAACCATTGATTCAAAGATGCAGCAGTATGCCGAAGAGGCAATAGTAGAGCACATGCCCACTGTTCAAAAAAAATTAGATTGGTTTTTAAAAAACAATGGTGCCAAAATATGGAAAGGACACGAGAAAATTGTAGAAGATGCATTTAAGTTTACTGACAGGTGGAAGAGCATGAAAGAAGACGATATTGCTGAGGAAGACATAAAAAAAACATTTTACATCCCGGTAAAAATGAAAGTATTTGCCTGGAATGCAAAAAGGCAAAAGGATACCGTGATGACTCCTTTTGATTCCATAAAATACCACAAACAGATATTACAAACCAATTTTGCGGCCATGGACCCCCGCAGCGGCGAAGTAAAATGCTGGGTGGGCGGTATAGATTTTAAGTGGTTTAAATTTGATCATGTTACGCAGATGCGCCAGGTAGGATCTACCTTCAAACCTTTTATTTATACCCTGGCTATTGATGAAGCGGGTTACACTCCGGATACCCAAATCCCCGGTGGTTGCCTTGCATTGGGGGGTAAAACTATATGTGGCAAAGGCGGCACACTTGCCAATTGTTTAGCATGGTCTAAAAACATAGCCGCTTGGCGGTTAATTGGCCAGGTAGGTGTAAAAAGAACCATTGAATTTGTACAAACCTGTGGCATTAAAACCAAGATACCACCCTATTATTCTATTGGGCTTGGCGCTGCTGAAATTCCATTGATGGAAATGTTACAGGGTTTTACCATGTTTCCCAATAAAGGCTTAAACACCGAGCCCATTTTGCTTAACAGGATAGAAGATAAAAGCGGCAATATGCTGGAGGAATTTAATTCTGCGTCAAAACAGGTAATTGCCGAAACAGATGCATATACCATGGCCAAACTGATGGAGGGTGTAATAAAATCGGGTACAGCCAGAACTTTAAACAGGTTTAATATACCCGTAGAAAAAGCCGGTAAAACGGGCACAACCACTAACAATGTGGATGGATGGTTCATTGGCTATACTCCTGAATTATTGGCTGGCACCTGGGTGGGTTGCGATGATCCGATCATACCTATATATTCAAATAACGCCGGTGGCGCTGAAATGTCGGCACCAGCATGGGGCATATTTATGAGTAAGGTTTATGCTGATAAAAAACTCGATTACGGCCAGATAAAAACTTTTGAAAAACCAATAGAACTGGCCTCCGACCCCATATATGCGGATGTTAATATGAACAGGTATTTTATGGAAGGTGATAGTACTATTGATGAAGGAAATGGCAACGCCGATGACTTTTTTAATACCCCCGTACCGGATAATAACCCAATAGAAAAAATTGAAATTGAAAGCGAGATTCCAAAGGAAAAGCCCGATACCGGGAAATCGAAAAAAGCAGACCCCAAAAAGCCAGAAGATAAAAAAGCTATAATGCCTGCACAAAAACCGGCCGATGATAAAAACAAAAAGCCGGTAAAGCCAAAAGACAATGATTACTAAATTTCCAGGGTTGCTTTTACCGGTGAGTCACCACAGGATGGTGACTCACCGGTAAAAACAAAGAAATCTTATTCTATGATCTTTTCAATATGAATCATTTTTCCTTCCTCGTTAATTCCTTCTAAAACAACCCGTATTCTTTTTGTAAAATCATTATTATAAAAAGTAAGGGGAACTTTACGGTTGGCTTTATCAGTTAAAATATAAGGCAACCATAATAATGTTGTACGGGCATCGGTGCCGGCGTTGGTATTATTTTCGGAATAGTCCGGTTCATAAAATTCTTTTAGGGGTGTGTAACCCGCAACATATACCAACCCAATATCCTTTTCTGTGGGATTTCGTTCAATTAAATCTCTGCCCTTTTGAGTATAAACAGCCAGGCCTCCTCCCCGCCTTCCAATCTTTGGTGTATCAGATTTAACCGGGGTAATTTCAAAAAATTTTATATACGCTATAAGCCTGAGTTTTATCTGCATTAATTCTTCCCAGTCTGACTTTACCCCATCAAGATAAATATCTTCCGTATCCCAAATAAACCTTAGTCCATAAGGACCAGATCCAATTATTAGCCAGGGTACCCTCTTTACTATATATTCTGCTATATTCAAGTTTAAATCAGCGGTTACATCGTGCAAAACATCTATCCCGTATATATAATTATTATTGCCTTTGTAGTCTCTCTTAAAGCCCCTAAAATCCCCTGTTGCGTATTTTTTTTCAATTGCTGCAACACCCTCATTATTCCAATAGCGCAAATTTTTCCTTTTCCTGGTGTTAACTTCCACAGTCTTCAATGTTATTTCTTTACTGTTTTTTTTGAAACTATTATTTTCAGTGTAATACGTAAATAATGCTGCATTTTTTTTAATCGTATCATTTTCATTTATCCGCAAAAAAGATCCATTATTAAAAGTAACTGGTTGCATGTTTGTAAAATTTGAATTGCCAAATGCTATTTGCGAATTCAATTTTTTATTTTTATTAAATGAAAAATAAACCATTGCAGTATCATAAAAGATCAACCCGGTGTGTTTTAGAATACCATTTTTATCAGGCTTAATGCTGTAAAAATAATTAGAACTGTCTTTTGTTTTAATGATGAGGTTAACAGTTTCATCTTTTCCTATTTTATCCATTAACCTCATACCTATTCTTCCATACACACTCAAATACCCGTCAGCAGGATAATTTACAGAGGGCATTTGCTGAACCCGCATATTATTCCAGTTATACCTGCGCCAGCCATGGGTAAGCATTACAAGGTCAAGCTTTGCTTTTAATACCGCATCCGCATTACCAGTAAAATAATAAGCCGGGTTATGTATATAGCCCTTTACATCACCTTTCAATAAAAAATCACTGACAATGGTATTTTCAGAAATCTCATTATTCATATCGGCATCAGAAATACTCAGCGACATGTTTGCCGTTAGCGTGTCTGCAACTAAAATTTCAACCATATTCTTCCCTCTTTTTTGCAAGCCGGTTTCTTTTATAAACAACCCTGCATTGATGGTGAAATTATTATTATTAATAAATGCTACACGCTCGGCAACCGGTTGCCAGTTAACATCAAAAACAGTCAGTTGCATGGCGCCCGATGGCAGGGAACTGATGGGTATGATGCTGGTATATGATTCAGCATCTGAAACCGTTATGTTGGTTTTATAAAATATTTTTTGATACATGTACATTAATACATGTAATGAATCGCTGCCCGTTTTATTAACAAGGTTAAAATATAATTTGTCGGCTTGCAGGGATAGTTTAAGCGAAACACCTCTTGCCTTTGCTTGTGGCAGCCAGGTCTGTTGACTGGTTCCGGTATTATCAATCCACTCGGCATAATATTTATCACCAGTTTTAAAGTCAAGATTAAACTTGCCCATGCCATAATGCACCACTGTTAATGGCAAAACCACTTCACCGGTTTCCTGTTTTTTAATTACGCCTTCTATATTAAATGGCCGCCCGTTATTGTAACAAGCTTTAAAAGCAATTGTGTTTTTAACCCCTTCAATAATATCACCACCTTCGGGGAAAAATTGAAGATGCGTAGTTTTATTGACCTTATTATTTTCAGCGGTGATTTTACTATCAATGATTTTTATAACCTGGGTAAATATCATGCTGGTATCAAAATTCAACATCCAGGTTGTGTATGCGCTGCATATTAATTGTGCAGATTGTAAGCTATCGGGTACCACAAAATGACCGTCGCTGGTACTGCTAAAGATGGGGCTAATCTGTTGCTGTACCAGTTTGCCCTGCTCGTCATATAAAGCTGCATAAAAATTGGTGCTACGTGCCGATGGTAAATTTTCTTCGAAAATATAGGCTTTAAACCAAATGGTTTCACCCGGCAGGTAAGATTCTTTATCGAAGTGAATATGTATTTTTTCCTGCGGAAAATCGGTACCGTAAAGGTTGATGCTGTTCTGAATTGTTTGGCCCCTTAATTCAGTATTACATAATAAAGTAGCAATCAAACTGCAATATTGAATTATATCCTTTTGCAAAATTGATCTTTTTAAAAATAAAAAAAATACAATATAAATATTAAAGCCATAAATTTTTATCTGCCCGTTCAGCAAGTAAAATTATTCTATGATCTTTTCAATATGAACCATTTTTCCATCCTCGTTAATTCCTTCTAAAACAACCCGCATTCTTTTTGTAAAAT
>JANNYY010000223.1:0-2998 GCA_031410355.1 Chitinophagaceae bacterium
AGTGCATCCCAGTTTTTTGCCATGGCATCCAGGTAAAAAGAATAAGTATAGATCAAACCATTATCAGCATTTTCTATGCAGGTATCCCATTTTGTTTTGTTGATCTGCTGATATTTGAGGTAAGTAATTTCCACAATCAAAATGGAATTTGTGGCACTAACTTTTTCAGGCTTATATTCTGGAGATCAATGCTGAATGCGATATTTTTTAAAAACCTTTTTTCAGGTATTGTTGATTTAAAATAATCTTTATATACTTTACTGTAAAAAAGAGGCACATAAATATTTACAACATTATTGAATAAAGATAACTGCAGCCCGGCATCATAAATAAACCTGCCGGTTGCTGCATTTTTTTTCCATGCATCGGCGTATGTGCCAATATCCAGGAAACCCCTTATAGGAAGTTTAAAAGGCAACACTGCAAGCGGGTTTATTGTTTTGGGGATGGTGGTTGTAAAATTAGCCGCAGCCAGCCAGTCATCTGTTTTACCAATTTTATTACTTAAAAAATCGGTGCGTACCTTAAAGCCGCCATCCCTTATCATAATTTGCTGATTCGAAAATTTATCAAACTCATTGCGGCCCACAAAATAATTGCTGTAGGTATAATCTTCATTACCTTTTGGGCCGGTCATGTTCAGTTGGTATCGCTCTGTTTCAAATTGTTTAATAAATGTTTTATCGCCCAGGTAGAAAAATTTACCCGCAAATAAACGCACATGCATACCGCCGCTTTTGGCATAATTAAAATAATAATTCCCTATAAATGCAAGTCTTGCAAAACCATCTCCCTGCTCAACCTGCCATGCCCCTTTATACGGATATAAAACACGGTTGTTCTCAATAACAAACTGTAACTGGTTAATATACCTCGATTTGGTGGGATAGGTAATTACATCAACCTGCCGTATTGTATCTCTTGTAAACAGCAATCCCTGTTCGTTAATTAAAAAAGTTTTCCATTGTATAAATTTAGTAATGCTGCTGCAGGGGTTTTTGCTGGCAAAAACATATTTCAGCGCTGGAACTATTTTTGAAAAACGCTGTGCATGCGTTGCAAAAGTTGAGTCGGTAAAACTATCGCCTGAAAAAGTTGCCGCGGCAAGCGCCAGTTCAAATTTTTGCCCGTTATTGCCCGGATACAGGCTGTAGCTTATCCTGCCTAAGCCATTAAAATGTTTGCTTTTGGTGGCATATAAAGGCGCAATTACAAATTGAAATTTATGCAGCGGCAATGTATAATTATGAATTAAAACACCCAGCATTATCTTGTCGTAAAAATTATAGCCAATAGCCGGAGATGCAAAAATATAATTGTGTTTACCAGTTTCTTTCATACTGAAAAAAGGAGCGAAGCGGATATCTTTTTTTAATGGTTTATTTTGGAGTTCTCCTTTTTTATTAAGTAAAGCAAAAGTTGCATTTAAGTTTTTACCACTAACCTCTTCCATTACTTTTTTAAAATCTTCGGGGTAGGGATGTTTAAATTGCCAGCGGCTGTAATAAGCCTGCATACAACTGTCAAATAAGGGTTTACCCAGTTCATTTTCCAGCAGTTTCATCCAGTCGCCGGTTTTAACGTAGGCAACCATGTTGTAATTTAAAATATTAAATTTTTCACTTGCGGTTTCTATGGGCTGATCTTTTTTAACACCAATTACTGTTTGCAGTAAAGTATGTTGTATATCATCAGGCATCCTGTTTTTAATAAAGGTTGATTTTGTTTGAATGATATCTAAATTTGTATTACCATATTGCTGCATGGAATAGCGGTTATCATAATAAGTATTCATGCCTTCATCCATCCAGGGATGTGTACGTTCGTTGGTGCCTAAAATTGCCTCAAACCAATTATGCCCCACTTCGTGGTTAATCACAAAGTCAAGCATTTTTTCCGATCCCCCCGATTCTAATAAAGTGATGGTTGGATATTCCATCCCTCCGCCGTTGCCACCGTCAACAACACTAACTACATTGTAAGGATATTCTCCCAGCCATTTGCTTTTGGTGAGAATGGCTCTTTTGATCATGCCGATGCTGTTACGCCATACATCAAGATTTTCTCTGTAATAAAAAGCGTTCACATTAATTATTTTGCCAGAGGGTAAAACAAGGGTGTCAGCTTTTAGTGAATAGGTTTTATCGGCAAACCAGGCAAAATCATGCACATTATTTTGCTTATAATTTATAGTTTTATTTTTTGCAGAAGATCGAACTTTATTATCTTCAGCCCATTGTTTTTGTAAAGCTTTAGTTTTTGGTTTTGTATCCCTGTTAAATGGCTTCCTGTTTTTTAACCATTCTTTTTCAGTTTCATTTTGCAGATCGCCTGTTGCGGCTACCACATAATTCTCCGGTAAAGTTATCTGCACTTCATAATTTCCAAACTCGGCATAAAATTCTCCCTGGTCTAAATAAGGCATGGGGTGCCAGCCTTTTTGGTCGTACACGGCAGGCTTGGGATACCATTGCGTTATCCAATAAGCCTGGTCAACATGCCCGCCCCGTGAAAAGGCATAAGGTAATTTTACATGAAAAGGCGTTTCAATTTTTGTATTGCTTTTTGGCCCAATGGGTTTAGGTAAAATAAGTTTGATGATATCCTGCTGTTGCGGATGATCTTCTGTCTTGGCAACTTCGCCATCCACCTTAAAATCGAGCCGGTTAATATACCCACGTTTATCAGCATTGCTAAAATAAAATGCTGTGCTACCGTTTTCAAGTGTTTGGTCGGTAAAAGCAGTCTTGTCATTTTTAAAAGCGTTGGGCCAAAGGTGTATCCAGATGAAATAAAGTGTATCGGGAGAATTGTTATAGTAATTCATCTTAACAAAACCATCCAAAGTATTATCAACGTCATTAAGGGTTACATCAATTTTGTAATTAACCTGTTGTTGCCAGTAGGAAGGCAATTGGCAATTGGCAATTGGCAATAAGCAATAAGAAAATGCAAAAAGCAGAAATTTTTTCAATACGAATCGTTTTATCAAAAATAA
>JANNYY010000224.1:0-3699 GCA_031410355.1 Chitinophagaceae bacterium
CGGTATAAAGCATAAGCCTCTTTTCCATAAGCGCTCATGCACATTACTTTTTTGCCTTCCACTTTTACAGGCATGGCATCCCATATAAATTTACGGCTGCTGCCCCAGGCAAAATCCCGGACCATTTCTGCTTTAAACAACCAGGTTTTCTTTTCTGCCGACTTGTGTTTTTCCCTTTCCCTTGCTTCTTCCAGCGTAACAATTTCGGTTACATCAGCAGCCGTTTGGGCTTTTTGCCAGCGGGCATACTGTGCTGCCGTAAGCACCTGCTGATAGTTTTGTGCCTGGCCAGTTGCCATCACCACATGATCGGCAGGAACAGTCATGGCCACTTTAAAATTCCCAAAAGTCAGTGCAAATTCACCTGTACCAACAAACTGGTGGTTTTGCCATCCCTGGAAATCGCTGTACACACAAAGCCGGGGATACCACTGCGTCATGGTATATAAATCATTTCCATCTTCCGGAAAATTTTCATAGCCACCACGGCCGCCATATTTGGTTCTTTCAATAATATTATAATTCCAGTCAACTTTAAAAATAAATTGCTGCCCTGGTTTAAGCGGCTGCGGCAATTCAATACGCATCATGGTTTTGTTGATGGTATATTGCAAAAGCTTTCCGGCAACATCGGCAACCCTGGTAATATTGTCCCCATATTCACGGTCCTTATCTATCTTTCCATTATACCTGGTAATCTCTGCTTCAGTAATATTCCTTGGCATTAAATTACTGCCCTGGTAACCCGAGTTATTGGTATTGCTGTGTTCATTTTCATCAAGTTGCAACCACAGGTAAGTTAACACGTCGGGTGAGTTGTTGGAGTAGGTGAGCGTTTCTCTGCCAATTAAGCGGCGGTTGGCTTCATCAAGCTCACAAACAATATCATAATCGCAGCGCTGTTGCCAGTATTTTGGGCCGGGTGCGCCGCTGGCAGTGCGGTATTCGTTTGGTGTAGGCAAAATAGTACCCAACTGTTCAAACCGGTTACCGTGGTTACTGCCCGGATTATTTTTTATATCCTGGGCACCGGTACTAATGCCAATAAAAAGCAAAAAAGCAAAAGCTGATAGTTGTTTCATCTTTTATTATTGAGTGTTTAATTTCTAAATTTTTTTATAACGGGAAGCGCTCCCAGGCCATTTTTGCTGCTATTATTAATGCAGCAACAGATAAAATCCTTACCCACCATTTTTGTTTTAATCCTGCTTTATTTACGGTGATAAAACTCAGCAGTAGAATTCCGGCAACTACAACAACCTGTCCCGCTTCCAGGCCTATATTGAAACCCAGCAGGTTCATGCCAATGCTGTCATTTTTTGCCATCATAAAACGAATGGCATTAGCAAAACCCAAGCCGTGAATTAAACCAAAGAAAAAAGCAAAAAAATAATTGCGTTGCAATATTTTTGAGCCAAATTCCTTTTGCCACAAATTACATGCAGCAGTAAATATAATGGTACAGGGAATTAAAAATTCTACCAGGTTACTATTGATCCGGATGATATCAACAATACTCAAAATTAAAGTAAGTGAATGACCTACAGTAAAAGCAGTAATTAAAATTAAAACCTTTTTCCAATCGGCAATTAAATAAACAGCGCTTAAAGCCAGTACAAAGAGCAAATGATCGAGGGCCTGCCAGTTAATAATATGATCCCAGCCTAAATCAAAATAAAAACCCAAATTCTGCATTAAGCCGGTTAAATTGATTGTTTACATTAGTTTTGCCCTTCAAATATCTTTAAAGAAACGATTAATTATTAATCTCTTTGCTAAATGGTACATTTTTTATTTAAATGGTTTATGGTTGGCGGATTTTTACTCCATCAGCCTGTAACTGTCAATCACCCTATCTATGTGAGTGTAACAGAAATTGAGCATAATGCCAAAGACAAAACACTTGAGATAAGCTGTAAGATATTTACAGATGATTTTGAAAAAGCATTACGGCAGAATTATAAAGGCACTGTTGACCTGCTGCAGCCAAAAGATAAAACTGCAATGAATAAACTGGTAGCTGATTATGTGCAAAAACATTTATTGATTAAAGCTGATGGAAAGCCTGTTGCGTTACAATTTTTGGGTTACGAACAAGAAGAAGAAGGAATTGAAAGCTACTACCAGGTAAACAATATTGCTTCTGTAAAAAAGCTGGATATAACCGACAATATTTTATTTGAGTATAAGAAAGAACAGATCAGTATTATTCACACTTCAGTAAGTGGAAATAAAAAAAGCACAAAACTTGTTAATCCGGAAGAAAAATGCAGTTTTGAGTTTTGAGTTTTGGGTTATCTATGCACAGATGGAAAGTTTTGAATTTGGTGTTTTGAGTTATATAAGCGGAAATGAAACGATTTAGTTTTTCCAGTCCTTCAAATTTGTTTACAGTTGTCATCACTTAGTCATTTTAAATTATAACCAACACAAAACTCCCAACTCAAAACCCAAAACTCAGTCCTCCATTTCCTCTTTTAACTCTTCCGATATCTTCACCAGCAACTTATCAATTCTTTGCCCGTCCATATCTATAATTTCAATATCAAATCCATTCCATTCAAAGCGTTCACCGGTTTCAGGAATATGTTTAAGCTCGTGCAAAACAAACCCGGCAAGAGTATCAAAATCATGTTCGCCTTCATTCATCCATTCGGTTTTTTCAAAATGGCTTAAAAAGTCGTAAAAAGGAATCTGGGCATCAATTAAAAAAGTTCCGTCGTGGCGTTCCACAATACCATATTCATCCTGCCCGCTTTGCGGCACTTCGCCTATAATAGCTTCCAGCACATCATTCAGGGTAATCATACCTTCCAGTGTGCCGTATTCATTTACAATAAAACAACTGTGTATTTGTGAAGACTTGAATTTTTCCAGCAGTTGATAAGCGCTGTTATTTTCCGGTACAAACATAGCCTGCACTGCTAAATCCTTTAATAAAGTGTTTGGCGAAGCTTTTACAATATCTTTTACAAAAATAACCCCGGTAATATCATCAACTACTTTATTACAAACAGGATAAGTTGAGTAAGTAAGTACATCAAACCTGTCTTTAAAATCCTGCACAGTTTCCTGTTCATCAAACCAAACAATATCGGTACGGTGTGTCATCAGCGATGTAATGTTTCTGTCTCCCAGGTGAAATAATCTTTCAATAATATCTTTCTCTTCTTCTTCAATTGTGCCATGCTCACTGCCTTCGCTTATCATGGCTTTAATTTCTTCTTCTGTTACTGCATTATCGCCAGAGGTTTTTATATTAAATATTTTAAAGAACAACTGAGAAATTTTAGACAGCAACCAAACAATAGGATAAGTTACCACTGATAGAAAATTCATTGGGCCGGCAACAAGCCTTGCTATTTTTTCGGCACGTAACATACCCAAACGTTTGGGTACCAATTCTCCAAAAATGATGGATAGAAAAGTAACAATGATAACAATAATGACGGTTGAAATGGTTTTTGCATAAGGTTGCAGTATTGCGATCTTTTCAATAGAAGGCTCAACAAAATGGCCAAACTTTTCGCCGGAATATACACCCGTTAAAATGGCAATAATCGTAATAAATATTTGGGCAGTGGATAAAAATTTTTCCTGATTTTCAGAAAGCGCAAGCGCTGCCCCTGCTTTCAGATCACCTTTTTTTGCCCTGGTAAGTGCCCGCAAAGCAAGACTGGAAACAATGGCAAAAAAAGG
>JANNYY010000225.1:0-5158 GCA_031410355.1 Chitinophagaceae bacterium
CCGTAAGAGGTAGTTTGATAAATAGGAACGGCTCTTGCATTGGTAGCAGGATCAATCTTTTGGCCGGCGTGCAGTTGCAGTGTTTCAAAACGTAAAGTGCTCATAAAAATTAATTTTGTAAGTTTAAAAATAGTTTGTTGATTCAGTTTAAATAAAACGAAAAGTTGTAATTCCTTTGCAGGATGATATGTAGAGTATGATGCCTTACGGCATACAATAAAAACAACAGATAGCTGTAGTTGTTACAGCAATATTTTGGGTTAGTATGTTTACTGTTGTGTTCATTTTTATTACGCTACAATATTAATATAGATTATGGTGGTTTCCAAAAAAGAGTTTAATTAATTATTAATGAGTGTTCTTTTACATTACTGGTTACGGTACTTTTTGCAAAAGCCTGTTCCAGGTCTTCAATCAGATCTTCAGCTTCTTCAAGTCCTACACTTAATCTTATTAAACTGTCGGAAACACCGGCAGCCCGGCGCCTTTCAGCAGGGATACTTTTATGCGTCATTTGTGCCGGGTGGCAAAGCAAACTTTTTACGCCGCCTAAACTTTCGGCAAGTTTAAAATAATGGGTGCCGGTTACAAATGCTGTAGCAGCTTCTTCGGTATCATTTTTTAAAGTAAAAGAAACAATGCCGCCAAATCCTTTGCTTTGTTTTTTGGCAATGTCGTGGTTAAGATGTGTTTTTAACCCCGGATAAAAAACCTGATCAACAGCAGGGTTTGTTTCCAGGTATTCAGCAATTGCCTGCGCATTGCGGCAATGTTGCTGAATACGAAGATGTAAAGTTTCAATACCGCGTATAACTAACCAGCTATCAAAGGGCGCCAATATTGCACCGCTTGCATTTTGAATGAATTTAATTTTTTCGCCCAGCGCTTCATCTTTGGCAACAACCAACCCGGCAATCAGGTCACTGTGGCCTCCCAAATATTTTGTGGCGCTATGCACTACAAGATCAGCTCCCAGCGTGAGAGGTTGTTGTAAGGCGGGTGATGCAAAAGTATTATCCACGCAAAGTAAACACCCATGGGCCTTTGCAACCTGTGCAATGGCCCGTATATCACTTACTTTTAGTGTTGGGTTGGTTGGGGTTTCAAGCCAGATGAGTTTGGTGTTTGGCGTAAGCGCATTAAAAACATTTTCCACATTGGTGGTATCAACATAATTTATGTTGATACCGAATTTTTCGTAAATATGTGTGAAGAGACGGAAAGCCCCGCCATAAATATCATCAACAGCTAAAATTTCATCACCGCTTTTCAGCAGTTTAACAACAGCATCAATGGCTGCCAGTCCGCTGCCAAATGCAATACCAACGGTTCCTTTTTCAAGTTTTGCAATAATGGTTTCTAATGTTCCCCTGGTGGGGTTATTGCTGCGGGCATAATCATAGCCTTTGTTTACACCGGGCGCATCCTGCACGTAAGTACTGGTTTGGTAAATGGGTACACTGATGGCTCCAGTTAATGGATCTACCGGAATGCTGTGGATGAGTTCTGTTGCGTTGCTCATTGTTTTGTTTTTAAATTTTTGAGAATGATTGTTTACAGGTTCTGTACAATCACCTGGCAAGTGTGCAACCTTATCGGGGGAGATTTTTTATAGCCGTTGCCGTGGTTTGTAACCGCCGTATGGGCATAAAAAAAAGCTCACCCGATAAATCAGATGAGCTTTTAATATGTTGAAGTATTTTTTTAAGCTTTGAATCTGACTTATCTGTCCCGTTATTAACGAGATGGAATTGGCACCTTTTCCCGATAAAATCGGGATAGGTTGTCAAGGCTTCATCGGGCCATTACCCTCTGCCTTTCTTGATAAGTGATATAAAAGAACTGGTACAAAGATAAAGCTGTGAAAATTAAATTACCAAATTTATTTTCTGTCAGGATGTAAATTCGGGCTGTAATCCAATACTGGTAAGGCTTTACTTTTTTAATAAGTACATAAGGCCCTCTTGTAATTTTAATATTTCTTTTGTAATTTAACTTTTTATATGGTTGACTGTCTAACCTTTATTAATCATTAAACTACTTTTTATGCGTTACACTAAATCTTTATTACTGCTGGCCGGAATTTCAATCCTGCTTAGTTTTATTCCTGCTACTGTAAAAACCCAGGGCTGGAAATTTATCGGTGATAAGATTGCCGCTTTTGGAGTTGACAGGGATGTGCTGTGGGTTACTGGCAAAGATGCCTTCAGTCAAATTAAAGTAAGAGTTACCGATGCACCACTGCACATCATTGATATGGATGTGTATTTTGAAAATGGCGAAAAAATGAATGTGCCATTAAAGAATAAATTCAGGCAGGGACAGGAAAGCAGGGTTATTGATTTCCCCGGCGGCATACGCCAGATCAAAAAGATTGAATTTCTTTATGAAACAATTGGCGTGAGAAAAGGCAAGGCCAGGGTTGCTATTTGGGGTAAAAAATAAAGCCCTTTTTCAAAGTATTATTTTAAATTTTTCCGCATCCAGTCTTCCTGAGAATTGGCAGACTGTTCCAGGCTTACCTGTGCTGCAATTTTTTCCTGCCCTTTAATAATGGATTTGGAAACCATGCTGTGCTCAATCACTTCATCTTCCTTCATACCCATCATCTTCATTAATGGAATTAATTTTTCGCTGCCAAAATGTTTAAACAAGGGTTCGTCCATGGCGCTGTAAACAATTATATTTTTTGCATCCCAGTTTTTTATTAATTCCATTTCTTTTGTATGCAGGGGGTAATGCTCAACAAAAACCGGTATTTTATTCAGCAGTTTTGAAGAGTGCAGGTAATGGGTTTCAGTAACCTGGCTTTCATCAAGGCCATGCTGTTTGAAAAGTTCCTTGAATTTTATGGCCGTATCAGCAAACCAGCAAATAAATAAATGGTTGGGTTCAATCTTCGCCAATGCAGCACAGGCGTTCATTTTGGCGGCAGTGCTTATGTAGGCCCTGTCAATAAAAACATGGTTACCGGCACTGTCTTCCTTCTTACCAAATAAATTAAATAACATATTTAAAATTGAAGTACAAATTTACTGAACAAATGCATTAAAATACTTTTAAGTCCGAAGGACTGGTATGATTATAGAAACGGGCTTTTTTCATGATTTGCCAAACCCCGAAGGGGTGACATGTCACCCCTTCGGGGTTTGGGGCGTTTTTTTTATCATTATTTTCTATAATCCTGACATCCCTTCGGGATTAAGGAAAGTTATTCTGGAGCAAAGCTGCCTTCAACAAATCAACCTGCAATTTGTTAGTACCTTTGCAATAAGTAAATACATAATGGCGAAAATAAAAAAAGCATCTTCCGAAGAAATAATTGATAAAGATTTTATAGTAGTATTTGGCGCAAGGGAGCACAACCTCAAGAATATTGATATTAAAATTCCCAAAAACAAATTAGTTGTTTTTACCGGTGTGAGTGGCAGTGGAAAATCTTCGCTGGCATTTGATACCATTTACAATGAAGGACAGCGCCGTTACATGGAAAGCTTTAGTGCTTATGCCCGCCAGTTTGTAGGCGATATGGAACGGCCCGATGTAGATAAGATAACCGGTTTATCGCCTGTTATTTCCATCGAACAAAAAACAACCAATAAAAATCCACGCAGTACGGTTGGTACGGTCACCGAAATTTATGATTTCCTGCGCTTGCTGTATGCAAGGGTGGGAGAGGCTTACAGTTACAACACGGGTAAGAAGATGGTGAAGTTCAGCGAGGAAGAAATTGTTACCAACATCTTTGAAAAATTTGAAGATAAAAAGATAAGTGTGCTGGCACCTTTGGTAAGAGGAAGGAAAGGACATTACCGGGAACTGTTTGAAGACATACGCAAGAAGGGATATTTAAAAGTGAGGGTTGATGGTGAAGTGATGGATCTTAAACCCAGGATGCAGATTGACCGGTATAAAATTCATGATATAGAAGTGGTGGTTGACAGGTTGGTTGTTAATGATGAAATGAGATTCAGATTAAGCCAAAGTGTGCAAAAAGCATTGCAGTTAGGAAAGGATTTAATGTTTGTAGCCCCGGCCCCCCTGCCCCTCAAGGTGGGTGAAAGGCAAGACCAAGATGTAAAAAAGAAATCTTCAAATTCACCAGATTCTGAAAATCCCCCCTTGGGGGGCTGGGGGGGCGAAGTGATGTACAGTAAGCATTTAATGTGTGAAGAAACAGGCATCAGTTACGAAGAACCTTCGCCCAATGCATTTTCTTTTAACTCGCCTTATGGTGCATGCCCTGCCTGCCGCGGCCTGGGCAATGTGTATACCATTGATATGGATGAAGTGTTGCCCGATACATCAATAAGCGTTACAGAAGGCGGGATAGTGCCGCTGGGCGAAGAAAGAGATGCCAGCGTTTTTCAACAGGTAGTAGCTTTTGCCAGGAAACATAAGATCAATTTAAATAAACCAATTAAGGAGTTACCAAAAGTACAGCTCGATTTGCTTTTATATGGCGATCAAAATATTAATCCTGACCTGGAAATGGATATGAGTGATGAATCTGTTCCGGAAGTTTTTACAGGTAGTTATGAAGGAATTATTCCCATGTTGAAGCGATGGTTCTCCTCTTCTCAAAGTTCTGAAATGTTGAGAAGCTGGGTTGAAAAATATATGGAGCTTGCTCCCTGCACATCTTGCAATGGCACAAGATTAAAAAAAGAAAGCCTTTGGTTTAAAATTGATAAAAGAAATATTGCGGAGCTGAGCAATTTAAATTTAGATAACCTGGCTGCCTGGTTTGATGGTATTGAATTAAGATTGAGCGATAAACAAAATGCCATTGCCAAAGATGTTTTAAAAGAGATAAGAGAGCGGCTGCAGTTTTTATTGGATGTTGGGCTTACTTATCTTTCATTAAACCGGCCCTCTAAAAGCCTTAGTGGCGGCGAATCGCAGCGGATAAGGCTTGCAACACAAATTGGTTCCCAATTACAGGGTATCACTTATATTTTGGATGAGCCAAGCATTGGTTTACACCAACGGGATAACCAGCGGTTGATCGCAGCATTACAAAATTTGAGAGATATTGGAAACAGCGTTTTGGTAGTTGAACATGACAAGGACATCATGCTGGCATCTGATTACCTGGTTGATATTGGCCCCAAGGCCGGAAAATATGGCGGTGAAATTGTTGCTATGGGTACACCGC
>JANNYY010000226.1:0-2104 GCA_031410355.1 Chitinophagaceae bacterium
ACGACATTCAGTCAACTAAGAAGTTTTCTTATAAAGCGGGCGTAAATCGTACATCTTACATCGTAGCTTGGTTAAATGATCTCAAAATATCTTTTATACTCCCAATCGGTCACTGCTTTTAAATGCTGCCGCCATTCCCATTCCCTGGTTGCGGTAAAATGCTCAACAAATGCTGAACCCAAAATTTCTTTAGCTACTTTCGATTCTTTCATCTGCTCTGTAGCTTCAATTAATGTAGAAGGCAAGATGCCATTAGAATAATCTTTATAACCATTACCAACTGTAGCCGGCTGTTTTAATTTCAGTTTGTTTTTTATGCCATACAAACCCGCTGCGAGGCAGGCTGCCATGGCGAGATAAGGATTTACATCCGATCCTATCACCCTTGTTTCTAAACGGCAGGACTTATTTCCGGCGGCTAATATCCTTAATGCAACAGTCCGGTTATCCACTCCCCAGGTTAGAGTGGTTGGTGCCCAGGCGCCTTCCACCAATCTTTTATAACTGTTTATGGTGGGCGCAAACATAGGCAGTATGTGCGGCAGACAATACAATTGTCCGGCAACATAACTTTTCAGCAGGCCGCTCATTTTCAGCTTATCCTTTTCATCATAAAAAATATTTTTCTTACCTGCCTTATCCCACAAACTCTGGTGAACATGTCCGCCGCAGCCCGGAAGGTTTTCATTGATCTTTGCCATGAAAGTTGCAATGATACCATGTTTGTACGCAATTTCTTTAACCGCAGTTTTAAATAATACAGCACGGTCTGCCGCTTCTAATATGCCTGAATAAACAATCGCCGCTTCATAAGTGCCGGGACCGGTTTCTGTATGAATGCCTTCCAGCGGAACATTAAATTTTTTCAGCAGATCAAAAAGATCGGAGAAGTAAGAATTCTCTAATGAGCTGCGGAGAATGGAATAACCAAACATGCCCGGTGTTAGCGGCGTAAGATTTTTAAATTGTTTGTTATTCAGCGTTTGGGGTGTTTCTGCAAAATTGTACCACTCAAACTCCTGCGAAAAAACAGGAGAATAGCCGGCCTTATTTGCTTCATTCAAAATCTTTTTAAGTAATTGCCTGGGGCAAACAGTTGAAGGATCGCCTTTTGCATCTGTCAGTTCACCAAGAAAGAACGGTACATCATTTTCCCAGGGAATTTTTCTGAAAGTATTTATATCCAGTACAGCAGGACTATCGGGGTAACCGGTATGCCAGCCTGTGTATTGTGCATTGTCATAAGCAACATCTGCAGCATCCCAGCCAAATATAACATTGCAAACGCCCATACCATTTTCTATTACCGACAGGAATTTCTCTGACGAAATATATTTGCCTCTTAATATGCCGTCAATATCTGTAAATGCGATCTTCACTTTTCCTGAAGGATGATCTTTTACGTACTGCAAAATTTCTTTTTTGGTCATACCGATACTTTTCAAAAACAAAAATTACTAATTATTTGCGAGGTTCTGTTTTAAATAATTTGAAACTGCCATAACATATTCCAATCAATAAAAAATAGATCAATGCCAGCTTAAGGTTATAAATTGTCATCGCGGCAAAAGATGCCACAGCAATTACTAACGCAATCACCGGGAAAGCAGGATACATGGGCACTTTGAAAGGACGTTCCAATCCCGGTTCCTTCTTCCTCAGGCGAAGCAACGCTATCATCGATACAATATATAAGGTCAATGCACCAAATACTGAAATGGTGATGATTTCCGCTGTTTTTCCGGTGAGTAAAGCAATAATGCCAATCGCCATATTCACTAATAAAGCATTGGATGGTGTTTGAAAACGGGGATGTATCTTTCCCAAAAAAGCCGGTGCAAATTTTACCCTTCCAAATTCAAAACTCGACCTGCCTGCAGCGAGGATGATGCCATGAAATGAAGCAACGAGGCCAAACAAACCTATGGCAATGAGTAAATGATACAGGAGGTTATTGTTGCCAACAATATGTGCTAAGGCTAAGGGCAGGGGAGAATCTGATGCTGTTCCATCGCTTTTGTAAACAACGGCTTCCCATCCGGCAACGCCAACAGAACTTATAAAAGTAAGTACACAAAGAATAACCAGTGTAAGAATGGCAGAG
>JANNYY010000227.1:0-3030 GCA_031410355.1 Chitinophagaceae bacterium
TAAACCCTTGCCCACACGCTGTGTTGGCGAATCGGCTGTAACAGCATCAGCATTTTCTTTTTCAAACTTCTCTAATAATTTATACAGCGTATCATATTCAAAATCGCTGATGAGCGGATCGTTTTGTACATAGTACCGGTACTCATGAAAGCGGAGAACGTTTCGCAGGTCTTCTGTATTATCTTTAATGATATCTAAAACATTTTCGGCTTTAGCATTGGATAACCATTCACTGGTACTTTTTTGTAATGCTTTTGTTTGTGTTGGATTGTACATAAAATAAATATCGAAATAAAGATAAAAAATATTGAGTAAGGGTTGTAGCCTTTGGCATAAGAGGTTTTCTTAAAAGCAATGAGCCAAATAATAGCCGGGAAGGCGGGAAGACGCAAAATTTGATTTTCAACTTACGGTTTCTTATCGGCTTCCCGGCTTCACGGCAAAATTGAACTTTTGAGATTGCCTCTAAGCAGACCTCTAAGTAAAACTTACCGGCCCGGCACAATATGCTGTAAATGCTTTTGCAACACCAATTTTAATTGTCTTTTTACAATGGTGCCCATGGTGCTGCATTTAGAAAAATAATTATTATTAAAATGTGCATTCAGCTCTTCACGCAGCATTTTAATTTTATGATATTCCGACAGTTCATCTTTTATCATAATGCTGATCAGTTCCATTAATTGTTTACGGCTGTTAACCACCCGGTGAGCCATGGCCGTTTGTTCTTCCACCTGGTACTGTTCAATCACTTCGGGGCTCAGGGTTTTTAAAACAAGCTCAACGTAGTCATAATTCTCCCGGTAAAACTGCGGCAGGTACAGGTTTTTTCGGCCTTCATAACTCTGTTGATCAAAATCTATGGCACGCAGGCGGTATTGGTAATCTTCAATATCGGGAGTGATATCAACCACAAAATTATAACTCCGCATATCACCCAGCAGCCTGGCAAAACAACGCTCATTAAACTTTACAAATTCTTTTGCAATGCGTATTTTATTTGTTTCTGGCAAGGGTAAATAATCTTCCAAAAAAACATCACCGGGTATGCCGGCAATATGCTCTTCTACCAGGGTGTTTTTGTGGTATAAATAAGTGATGCGGTTTGGGCTCAGCAGGTCTTCCAGCTCAAGCCCGTAAATGCGTGATGCATCGGCAGCTTTAATATAATAATGATCGTAATTATCGTTGATGCGGTTAATGATGCGGATACGGAATGGTACGCTGTTGCCAAATTCACAAAAATCTATCCGCTCCACATCTAAGTGTTTTATAAAACTAAGGTTGCCTTCTGTTTTTAATGCAGCATAAGTTTTTATCAATCCGTCTTTTAAAAATTCCATTTCTTTAAGATCGTAAATGGCGGTTTCCCAATGGGTAAGTTTCCCCTTTTTATTTCTTAAGGCGGTGGTGTGGCGGTAGTTTAACAAATCTTTGTAGGCAACCGGCAGTTTAATATCCCTGCCATACTGATGCAGGTATTTTTGCAGCCGCTCACTCACCGGAAAAAGGTCTTTTTTCATGAGTGGCCGGTCTGTTTCGTTTTTTATTTTGGCATTGATGATCTTTTCAAACTGCATGTTGTAAAGATACGGTTGAAAATGGAACACGGAAAGAACCGATGATGCTTTGACAGGCTCTGAACGGATTTATGTTGCTTGCAGAATGCATTCGTGCAATCCATCTTTTTTATTACCTGATTTTAATGCGGTTGCTTCGCCGATAAGGAATCAACAATCACTGCATTTATCCTATTTTTGAAAACTAAATAATTACCATGCTATTAAAAAAACTGTTTCTAAATTCTTTATTACCTGTTGCCGCCTGCTTATTTATTTTTTCCTGTAAGTTTCGCCAAAGGGCCGAGCTGATCATTCATCATGCAAAAATTTATACGGTAGATGATAAATTTTCGGTTGCCGAAGCCATGGTGGTAAATGATGGAAAAATAATTGCTATTGGAACCAATGATGATATACTGAAAAATTACGAATCGGATTCCATTACCGATGCAGGTGGCAAAGCAATATTTCCGGGATTTAATGATGAACATGCACATTTTGTGGGTTATGCATTGAGTTTGCAAAAAGTAAATCTTGTGGATACGGATAGTTGGGAAGCGGTGCTTGCAAAATGCAGTGAATTTGCAAAAACTTTACCGGCAGGGGCATGGTTAACCGGCCGTGGGTGGGACCAAAATGATTGGTCGGTAAAAGAGTTCCCTGACAATACAAAACTGAACGAACTTTTTCCTGACCGGCCTGTAATTATTACCCGTATTGACGGCCATGCTGCTATAGCCAACCAGAAAGCACTGGAACTTGCCGGTGTAAAACCTGGCGACAAATTAACTGGCGGAGATATTGAAGTTAAGGAAGGAAAGCTTACCGGGATGCTGATTGATAATGCAGGAGATGTTGTTTATTCAAAAATTCCAGGCCCCGATCTTGCGCAGGCAAAAAAAGCTTTATTGCTTGCGCAGGCAAACTGTTTTGCTTTGGGCTTAACTTCTTTACATGACTGCGGACTTGATTATGCAACCGTGACAAAAATAGAAGCACTGCAAAAAAGCGGCGAACTAAAAATGCGTATGAACATTATGCTGAGCGATGCAAAAGAAAATTATGACTATGCATTTAAAAGAGGAAAAATAAAAACTGAATATTTAAATGTAAGTTCATTTAAAGTGTATGCCGATGGTGCATTGGGTTCCAGAGGAGCAAGTTTGTTACAGCCTTACAGCGATAAGCCCAACTGGTCTGGTTTTTTACTAAGCAGCCCGGAGCATTTTGATTCTGTTGCCAATATTATTCATCAAAAAGGATGGCAGATGTGTACCCATGCCATTGGCGACAGCGGCAACCGCACCATGCTTAAAATTTATGCAAAATACCTGAAGGGTAAAAACGATTTGCGCTGGCGTATTGAACATGCACAGGTGGTTAACGAAAATGATTTTCATTATTTTGGAGATTACAATATCGTTCCTTCCGTGCAGCCAACACATGCCACCAGCGATATGTATTGGGC
>JANNYY010000228.1:0-2234 GCA_031410355.1 Chitinophagaceae bacterium
ATTACGCACCCTGCAGATATTGCAAATGCTGGCAGAGCGTGCACAACGGCAGTCTGAGGATTCTTTGCAAACCATTCAGCAGGATAATGAACGCAATACTGTTGACAGTACGATGATACAGCAATCTATTCAGCGGGATGATGATTACGGGCCTGCAGCGCAAAATGAATTGTCACAACCAACTCAAAACAATCAGCCTGCATTAAATAATGATAAACCCACAGTAGCGAAGAAAGAAACAAAACAAATTTCAAAACCGGTACAATCATCAGCACCGGTAAATAAAATTGTACAACAGCCAAAGGCTGTAATGCAAAATAAAAACGAATATTAAAAAAATTATTTAATAATAACAAACACAACATAAAAAAAATACAATTATGAATCCCGAACAACCCATCATCGTAGGTCTGGATATTGGCACAACAAAAATTGCTGCCATAGCCGGACGAAAAAATGAGTACGGCAAGCTGGAAATACTTGGCTTTGGCCGTGCCAACAGTAATGGTGTACAACACGGTATGGTGTTGAACATTGATCAAACTATCAAAGCCATTGAGCTTGCTTTAAAAAACTGTTACGACTCCAATCCCAACCTGGAGATCGGCGAAGTATATGTTGGCATTGCCGGCCATCATATAAAAAGTTTACAAACGCGTGGGGATATTGTTCGCCAGAGTATTGAAGAGGAGATAAGACAGGAAGAGATTGACCGGCTTATTGCTGACCAGTACCGCACTTATATTCCTGCAGGAGACCAGATCATTGATGTGATACCGCAGGAATTTACGGTAGATAATTTTCAGAATATTCCCAACCCCATTGGTTACAGTGGTGTAAAAGTTGGCGCTAATTTTCATATCATCACCGGTGATAAGAATGCCATCAGAAATATTAACCGCAGTGTTGATAAAGCAGGATTAAAAACAAAAGACCTGGTGCTACAGCCGCTTGCCTCTGCAGCCGCAGTTATGTGCGACCAGGACCTGGAAGCCGGCGTTGCCATTGTAGATATTGGTGGCGGCACAACCGACCTGGCCGTTTTTTATGAAGGTATTTTAAAACACACCGCAGTAATTCCTTTTGGTGGCGAGAATATTACCAACGATATTAAAAATGGTTTGGGAGTTTTAAAAACACAGGCCGAGCAAATGAAAATTCAGTTTGGCAGCGCATTAAGCGATGAGGCAAAAGCAAATGCATTTATTACCATACCTGGCTTAAGGGGAATGGCGCCAAAAGAAATTTCGGTAAAAAATCTTGCCGGTATCATCCAGGCACGTATGAGCGAGATCATGGATTTTGTTACCTATCATTTAAAGCAGGTTGGTTTGGATACCAGGATGCTGAATGGCGGTGTAATACTTACCGGTGGCGGCTCTCAACTGAAACATTTAATTCAGTTAACAGAATATGTTACCGGCCTTAATGCAAGGATCGGTTATCCCAATGAGCACCTGGCAGCTGGGCATATTGAAGAACTGGCCAAGCCTATGTACAGCACCTGCATTGGTTTAATAATGAAAGGTTATAATGATTATGAGAACAAGAATAAACAATTTGAAGAGCAGTTTAAAAGAATAGAGATTCCTGGTTCATTACAAAAACAACCGGTTGATGAAACATTGGATGTGATAGAAGAAAGCGGGCCTGTGAAAGTGAAGCAACGCAAATCTTTAAAAAACTTTATGGATGGATTTAAAAATGGTTTGATTGATCTGTTTAAAGAAGAGGAGGATGCGAAGTTGTAAGAGACCCACAACCCCCTCCAGCCTCACCCCAACCCCTCTCCCAAGGAGAGGGAACTGGAAGATAGAAGCGAAGATTGCAATATTGACGATGATAGAAGTAAAGATGATGTGGAAGAGATAATGTTCGGATATGTTTAATGTACCGCTCCTTCTCCCTCAGGAGAAGGAGATGGAGGATGAGGTAAGAGCTGAATAAAGAAACAACAGTACAAGTGAGCCCCGCCGCGGCGGGGACGATGATGACCAGAGCTTAAAATGCTCGTAACAAAAAAGAAAAAACGTTTTATACTAACCCATTAATTAATAAACGCAGCGCCCTAACCTGTTGCGTTACAAACAAACAACTATGATACATTTTGATTTGCCTAAAGATCAATCCTCCATCATCAAGGTAATTGGTGTGGGCGGCGGCGGAAGCAATGCGGTAAACCACATGTTTTCGCAAGATATTGAAGGAGTAAATTTTATTATCTGTAACACAGA
>JANNYY010000229.1:0-10377 GCA_031410355.1 Chitinophagaceae bacterium
AATTGATATGAAAGTACTGAATAAAGTTGCGGAGGATATTGTATAACAGGGCAAACGCTTGTAAATTAAAATCAAGAAATTGTAGTTTTCAATCCCGAAGGGATGTTATGATTATAGAAATTGACAAACAAATACGCTCCCATAACCCCGAAGGGGTGAAATTTCACCCCTTCGGGGTTATGGGGATTATAAAAATCTTACTGTTTCTATAATCATATCAGTCCTTCGGACTTAAAGCATTTTAATGCGTCTGCCCTGATTGTATAACGGAAAGAACAAATTACTCATTGAAAATAAAAGAGGATATGCATAATTGTTTAAAGATCATTTTCAGTTGCCTGCTTTTTTCTTCCTGTAAAAATAAAGATCCGGAAGGCTTACCCGTTAAGCAGCAAAATCTTCAACGGGTTGATAAAATGCCAAACCTGCCACAGCCCCTGGAAATTATAGACTATCATAAACTGGCGCTGAAATTTGACAGTACCGTGTATGATTTTAAAGCCAAAGGAAAATTCTGGCCCATGGTATGGATGGATAGCAGCCACAGGAATTTTCCGCAAACCGTGGCTGGATTATATACCGCTGTGGGTGATGTGCGGCAGGGAACAAATAACAAAGGCATGTTTCATGAAGCATTGGCAACCATGGGTGCCATCATGGGCGCTACATTGGTAGGAGCAGATAAAAGCAATCAGCAAAACCTGAACTACGTGGGTATGCTTAAAAATTGTTTTAATAAAGAAACCGGCTGGGATATTATGATGAACAATACTTGCCCCGAAGTAGCATTGTTAGGCGGTGGTTACGGCCGTGACTGGTGGTATGATATTTACCCCAATGTTTTGTTTTACGCTATTTGTGATCAGTATCCAAATGAACCGGGCTTTACTGAAATTGCCCGCAGCATTGCAGATAAATTTTATAAAGCTGATTCCATTTTAAATGGTAATTACAATTGGTCTTATTTTGATTATGGCAAAATGAACCCCATGAAAAATAATATCTGTGCACAGCCCGATGCAGCCGCCGGCCATGCTTATGTATTATATGCAGCGTATAAAAAATTTGGCGATCAGCGTTATTTAAACGGGGCATTGAGTGCGCTTACCGCTTTGCAATCTCAAAAATTAAATCCCACTTATGAATTGTTGATGCCCTTTGGCGCTTATTTAGCGGCAAGAATAAATGCGGAGCAGGGAAAAAACTATGATGTAAATAAAATGCTGCACTGGACATTTGATGGAACTGCCATTTGCCGGGAGGGATGGGGCGTTTTAGTTGGCAACTGGAATGGTATAGATATATCGGGCATTGTTGGCAGTACTGTTGATCATGGTGGTTATGGTTTTTTGATGAATACTTATGATGCGGCATGGCCATTGGTGCCCATGGTGAGGTACGACCAGGCTTATGCAACTGCTATTGGCAAATGGATGCTGAATGCCGCCAATGCCGCCAGGTTTTTTTACCCGCAATATATGCCCGATGAGCATGAAACCATTCCGCAACTGGCTGCTGTTACCAAAGGCGTTATAGCGTATGAAGGCATGGCTAAGAGCTCTACTTTTGATAATTTGTATACCAATTTAAAAGGGCCGGTTGCTCAGGGTGATGGCCCCAAATGGGTACCCGGTAAAAATCCCCCGGAATCGCAGTTCAGCATTTATGGAAGTGGCCACGTTGGTATATTCGGTAGCATTATCCGTGCTACCAATGTTCCCGGAATTTTGCAGTTAAACTTATTGGCAACCGATTTTTACCATGACAAGGCTTACCCATCTTATTTATATTATAACCCTTATGCCGAAAGTAAATCGGTTTCTATAAATATAGAGAAGGGTAAAAATGTAGATCTGTATAATACAGTCTCCGCACAATTTATTGCTCATAATGTTTCGTCTTCGGCTGATATAAAACTCTCTCCACAAAGTGCTGCTGTAATTATAAGTGTACCTGCGGGTGGCAAACTAACTTATTCAGGAGAAAAAATGCTTGTGAATGGCATTGTAGTGGATTATAAGTTTCAACATAAAAAAAAGGAATGACAAGCAGGAAAATACAATCTTATCTTTTTTATTTCTCAATAGTTGTATTGGCGGCTTTATTGATCATTTCCTGTTCGGGCTCTTTTAAAGAAACAGTTATTTCAAAAAACTGGTGGAAAGAATCGGTTTTCTACGAAATATATATGCCCAGTTACGCCGATAGTAATGGTGACGGTTACGGCGATTTTAAAGGAATGACCAGTAAGCTGGATTACCTGCAAACGCTGGGCGTGAAAGGCATCTGGCTCACTCCTTTTTTACAATCTCCCAAAGTAGATAATGGCTATGATGTAGCAAGTTATTATGATATTGATTCCACTTATGGCAATACAGATGATTTTAAAAACTATTTATCAGCAGCACATAAAAGGGGAATAAAAGTAATTATGGATATGGTGCTCAACCATACCTCCACAAATTGTACATGGTTCCAGGAGTCGGGAAAGTCTATAAACAATCCCTACCGCAATTATTATATATGGAAAGATAAGCCCAACAATTGGGAATCTTTTTTTGGGGGAACGGCCTGGCAAATGGATATGTTAACCAACCAGTATTACTATCATAAGTTCGATACCAGGATGGCTGACCTCAACTGGGCAAATCCAAAAGTAGTTCAGGAGATACAAAACGTACTCCGGTATTGGTTAAACTTAGGCGTAGATGGATTTAGATTAGATGTGATTAATTTTTTAACAACAGATGGCATTACTGCAGATAATCCAATGAAGGATGGACAGCAGCAGCACCTGAACGATATCAATCAAACAGGTGTTAAAGCTGCCATGAAAAAAATTAAATCCGTTGTTAATGAATATGAGGATCGTTTTATTGTGGGAGAGATTGGAAGTGATAAAATAGAAGTGTTGAAACAATATCAATCTCCCAATTTGCTGGATGTGGTTTTTAACTTCAACTTTGGCAGTATAGCTCATTTCTCGGGCCAGCGTATTTTTGATGAACTGCAAAGTATGGAAAAAAACATGTATAACTATCCTACCTTGTTTTTTGGTAGTCATGATATGCCCCGGATGATAGACAGGCTGGCAGACGGCAATACAGACAGAGCTACGGCATTAGCTGCTTTGATGCTTACGGCAAAAGGAGTTCCGTTTATTTATTATGGAGAGGAAATTGGCATGCAAAATATCATAGCGCATGATATAAAAGAAATGGTAGATATACAGGGCAGAACACATTACCAATTGGCGCTTGCTGCAGGCAAAACTCCGGCAGAAGCGCTTATAAAAGGAAATGAGCACAACCGGGATAAATCACGCAGCCCCATGCAATGGAATGGAAATATTTTCGCAGGTTTTTCAATAGCCGAACCCTGGATAAAAATTAACCCCGGCTACAGGCAAGTGAATGTGCAGGATTTATCAAATCAAGAAAATTCAATGCCTGGCATTTACAAAAAGTTAATAGCGCTAAGGAATAAAGAGAAAGTATTACAGTACGGAAAATATGACAGGCTTGAATATAAAGACAATCAAATTTTGTTTACCCGGTCTTTTGCAGGTAATACAATTACAGTGATCATTAACTTTGGTTTAGAAAAGAAAGTTATTCTTCCTGCAGGAGCAAAAATACTCATGGGAAATACCGAACTCAAACCAAATAGTTTTATCATTTACAAAAAACAGGGATATGTTAATTAAAAAAACGCATTTGCCGGCACGAGAAAAACGACTGGTCCTGAAACCAATGCCTTCTTTTTTTAAACATTCAAAAAAATAAATACCTTCTCCAAAACTATTCATGCTATTAAAGCAATAAAGACATTCAGTTCAAAATTTCCAAACATGGTAACCAGTTTCCTCCAAAACAAAAATTTATAAAATACCTTCGCTGCATGAGTGAAATTATTTACGATATCATTATCATTGGTGGCGGTCCCATTGGCCTTGCCTGCGGGATTGAAGCAAAAAAAGCCGGGTTGAATTACCTCATTATTGAAAAAGGTACACTGGTAAATTCTTTATACAACTACCCGGTTAACATGACCTTCTTCAGCACCAGCGAAAGACTTGAAATAGGCGGCATACCTTTTATCAGCAATAATGCAAAACCCACCAGGAATGAAGGGTTGGAATATTACCGCAGGGTGGCCATTTCAGGAGGCCTCCACATCCGCTTATTTGAAGAAGTAAAAGCAGTACAAAAAACAGCCGGCAATTTTAAAGTGGTTACCTCAAAGCAAGAATACAATGCCGCTAATATCATTGCCTGTACCGGCTTTTATGATATTCCTTATTTACTGAATGTGCCCGGCGAAGAACTGGATAAGGTTAAGCATTATTATAATGACCCCCATTTTTATGCATTTCAAAAAGTATTGGTGGTGGGCGCAGCCAACTCGGCAGTGGATGCAGCACTGGAGACCTGGCGCAAAGGAGCTTCCGTGACTATGGTTGTTAAAAATGAAGCCATCAGCGAACGGGTAAAATACTGGGTAAAACCCGATGTGGAAAACAGGATAAAAGAAGGTAGTATTAAAGCATATTTTAATGCTGCAATAGTGGCCATCAGGCAAAACGAAGTTGATATACAAACCCCAGGTGGTTTGGTAACCATAGAAAACGATTGGGTGCTGGCCATGACGGGCTACCAGCCTGACCTCCACTTTCTGCGCAGCATGGGAATTGAACTTACAGATGATGAAGTATGCAGCCCCACCTACAATGAAACAACTTATGAAACAAATGTAAAAGGCATTTACCTGGCCGGTGTTATCTGTGGCGGCATGAACACCCATCGCCTGTTTATTGAAAACTCAAGAGAACATGCCGAAAAAATAATTACTGATATAAAAAGCAAGAAAGTTTTTTAGGTCTCTTACTTACCCATCCCTTCCATATACCTGATTATCGCTCTTCGGATATCAGACCTGGGGTCATTTAAATCTGTAAATACCGGGTAAACTTTTACAATGTCCGGATTATCCTTTGTAAGAAAATCCATATTGGCTTCGCCACCAGTCATTAAAAAATCGGTGATGGCTACTTTATAAACTTTGTTGACATCAATGGAGTTATTTTTTAAAACCCAGGTGCCTGCATTCCTATCGCGGGTAATTGAAGAAGAAAATTGCAGGAAGCCACCACTGCCCAAATTATTTTTACCCGCGTTCAATATTTTTACAAGCAGGCTGCCCTTCATATCTACTTCCATAATGCTGCCACCAAACGGAAGGCTGCGGATAATATCGTATTGCGTTACCGGCATTTGCAAAATATCATCTACCCTTATGGAACCTGAATTAATGATGACTGCATCTGCTGTGGGTGATGCTTTTTCCATTGCTGCAACGATCAGCTTTGTAAAGTTTGTTTCATTGGTTCTGATATAAGCTTCTCTCCCATCGAGCGGTTCACCTTTTTGCATTACAACTTTGGTGGCATCAAAACCAAGTGATGCATAACTTTTGTTGGCAATATCCGTCCATTTTTTTACAACAGAATCCGTTGCAGCATCAAAGGCAATCTTTTCATTTACATCAATAATATTGGCTTTTAAATCCAGCTCATGCGTGATCTTATTAATGTTCAATTTTATGATATAAGCCGACCTTGCATTGGCATCTGCCTTGGTAATATACACATTGCCTATTTTAGCATAATGCCTTTCATGTTCATGACCGCCAATGATCAAAGCCAGGCCCGGTATTTGCCTGGCCAGTTTAATATCATCATCCATGGCCTGGTGGGTAACAGCAATCACCGCATCACAGCTACCCTTTAATTTATCATACATGGTTTCAGCGGTGCTGAATACATCTGTATAAGTTACATACGGCGCTCTGTTAAAAGGTATGGTAAGGCCGATGAAACCGATCTTCGCCGTAGTGCCGTCTTTATCTTTCACGGTCATAATATACGTTTCAGGAAATGGTTCATCACCGGCTGCAGTTTGCTTTTTAAAAGGAGCAATAACATTTGTTTTTTGATAGGTATTGGAAGATACCCATTTAAATTTTGATTCGTTGATGCGGTTCTGCAGGTCTTCCATTGGTATATCAAATTCATGATTACCAAAAACGGCCAGGTCAACACCCGCTGCATTCATCACATCAACCATTTGCTTACCACGTATCCTGGTACCTTCGTATTTAAGGCTGTTGTAAACCGACGGGCTTAAAAAATCACCTGCAATTATAATCCGGGTATTTTCATTTTCACGCAGGTAATCTTTTTTTAAAGTTGCTACCCTTGCCATTCCACCGGCTTTGCCACCGTCGAGCGGGGCTATTTCATAAACATCATTTATCTGTACAAGGGTAATATCCAGCTTCCCATCGTCTGTTTTTGTTGATGATGTTGTTGTTGCCGCATGCTTAGTACTGCTGCATGCGTTTAAAAAGATGAATGCTAAAAAAAAAGCGTAAAGCAATTGTTTTTTCATGTTGGTATGCAGTTTAGTTTTTTAAAACAATATTATAGTATTAACTCTTGAGTGATGTTTTTACTTTACGCAAACTTAAAACCCTCCAAACATATTCGGGTATTTCGCCAGTATATCTTTATTAAAATATTTTTTCAAAAGCTCTTTAAAATCTCCCAGCATACGTACATTATTCAGGTTCTTATCGGTTTCCCATTTGGGCAGTTCCACCATGCGCTTGTCTAAAGCAATGTCAAGGTTTTTAATAGCTTCTGCAGGTTGCTTGCCAACGCTGTAAGCAGCCGCTACATTATAATAACCCCATGGATCGTTGGGCAGGTAAGCAATTTGATTTTTAAACATGGCTATGGCTTCGGGTATTTTTTTCTGGTTAAGCAAACTGTAACCAAGCCTTTCCATAATTTCCTTTTCATTTTTATTGATCTGCCAGGCTTTGTTATAATAATATTCGCTGCTATCGTACTTAACTAATTGCTGGTAATAAACATCACCGGTAAGTTTATAGCCATTCCATTCGCCGGGTAAAAAGCTATTGTATTTTTTTAATGCTGCAATGGCATCGCTGCTTTTGTTTTGGCCGCTGTAAATTACGCCTATGTTAAAATATACATTGGCATTGTCTGGTTGCAAAACAACAACTTTTTTAAAATCGGCCAATGCTCCGTTAACATCATTCAGTATAAATTTTGCATTGCCCCTGTTTAAAAATGCTGCAGCCAGGTTTGCATCATATTGAATGGCCTTATCGTAAAATTTAATGGCAGCGTCATAATCCTTCTGCATATTTTTAATGGAACCCCTGCCCATATACCCATCCGCGTCATCGGGTTTAAGCTCAATGTATTTTGCATAGTCTTTATCAGATGCTTCATAACTTTTTGTTGCATACTGTAACACTGCACGGTTTTTATATGCCTGTGCGTAGGCCGCATCAATTTCAATGGCTTTGCTATAATCTTTCAGCGCTGCTGCAAAATTATTCTGCCGGTAATACACCATACCCCGGTCGTTATATGCATTGCTGTATGCAGGGTTTAATTCAATGGCTTTTGTTTGATCACTGATTGAACCGGCGTAATCTTTAAGTGCATATTTTGCAAGCCCGCGGTTGTGCAGGGCTTTATCGTTTTTTGCATCCAGTTCCACAGCTTTATTAAAATCAAGGAGGGCGGCTGCATAATTTTTTGCTTTATATTTTGTGAGGCCCTGGTTATTATATTCTATAGCCGTTTGTGCCTGCGCAGGTTTTACACAAACCATAAAAAGCAGGGCAAGTAAAAAAATGTTTTTTTTCATACAGATATCATTAAGCGGTAAATAAAAGGCATGGGTAAGATACAATAATATATCCTATCCCTCCTAAGGGTTCCGCAAAGAACGTTCCATAAAATATTTTAAGTAAAACAGCTACCTTTATTGCATGGCACAAACCCCTTCTACCATGGCGGCATTGGGCAAATCGGCTCCGGATTTTACCCTGCCCGATACCATTTCTGGTAAACAAATTTCACTTACAGAAATTAAAGGCGATGTGGCAACGGTCATCATGTTCATCTGCAATCATTGCCCCTTTGTGTTGCACGTAAATGAGGAGTTGGTTAAACTGGCAAATGATTACTCAACCCAAAAAATAAGTTTTGTGGCCATCAGCGCCAACGATGTTATTACACACCCCGGCGATGGGCCGGATAAAATGAAAGCAAAAGCTTTGCAAATGAAATATCCCTTTCCCTATCTCTACGATGAAACACAGGAAACAGCCAAAGCTTATGATGCCGCATGCACTCCCGATTTTTTTATTTACAATAAAGATCTTCAATTAGTTTACCGTGGACAATTAGATGATTCAAGGCCGGGAAATGGCATTGCCGTTACCGGAAAAGATATGCGCTATGCGCTGGATTGTTTAATTAATAATGAACCTATGCCTGCTGAACAAAAAGCCAGCATAGGCTGTAACATAAAATGGAAATAAAGAAAATGAAAAACGATTATACAATTCCTGCCCAAACAAGAATTGGCCATGTACATTTAAAAGTATCTGATATAAACCGGGCTCTTGAATTTTATTGCGGACTCCTTGGATTTGAAATAACCGTGGTGTATGGTAAAGATGCTGCTTTTATTTCGGCCGGTGGTTACCACCATCATATTGGCCTCAACACCTGGTACAGCAAAGGCTCAGCACCTGCACCTGCACATGCGGTGGGCTTATTTCACACCGCCATTTTATACCCAACAAGAAAAGACCTTGCTTTTATTTACAACCGTTTGTTACAGGAAAATTATCCGCTTACCGGCGTGGCTGATCATGGCGTATCTGAAGCGCTGTATTTAAACGACCCGGACGGGAATGGCGTGGAACTTTATTGGGACAGGCCCAAAGAATTATGGCCAAAAAAAGCAGATGGCTCAATGGACATGTTTACACGTGCACTTGACCTTGAAGGACTGTTGAAAGAACTGGAATGATTTTTATCAACATAAATTAAATGATAAAAGGGCTTTACGAAACACATTTATTTGTAGAAGATCTTGAAAGGTCAATTGACTTTTATAAAACCGTATTGGGGTTACAGCAATGCTATTTTGAAGCCGGCCGCAGGGCAGCATTTTTTTGGATAGGCAAACCCAAAGAAGCCATGCTGGGCCTTTGGGAAAAACCCAAGGATGAAATTGACAAACGGCATTTTGCTTTCAGATGCGACGTTGAAGATATGCTGCATAATTCGGTTTCCTTTTTAAAAAAACGAAATTTAAACCCTTATAATTTTCTGAAAGACGGAAAAGAAAAGCCGATGGTTTTTGCCTGGATGCCCGCCATTGCCATTTATTTTAACGACCCCGATGGCCATGCCCTTGAATTTATTGCCATACTGGAAGGCAGGCCCAGGCCGGAATTGGGCGTTATTGATTATGAAGAATGGTTAAAAATTGAAAATGAAAATCAGTAAAACTGTACGGTGTATAATGAAAGTTTCAATTATTTTATGCTGTTTTTTAATCGCTGGTCTTTTCGCATTTTCACAAAAGAAACCATTTAAAAAACAAATTGAAAAAGGAAAAGCGCTTGCCGCAAGCTGCATTAGCTGCCATGGAACAACAACTGCAGTTTTAGCCGGTCCTTTGCAACGTATAAGAAAATTTCGTACGGCAGATTATATTTATACCCTTATGAAAAATCCCATGCAGTTTGCTGATGAAGATGCAACAGCAAAAAAAGTATTTGACAAAAGAGGATTGCAGATGCCGGCATTTGCAAACTTATCCAAAGAAGACATTAATGCTATACTGGATTATTTTGACAGCTTACCTTATGACCCTAAAAATTACAAAACCAGGATAAAAAACTAAAATGAAAATACTTACAGCAACAACCAGGGAGAATTTAATAAAATGTTTTAACGTAATGAACGAATTAAGGCCGCATCATAACCTTGAAAGCTTTCTTGCTGTGATTGAGCAAATGCAGACTGAAGGTTATCAATTAATTTTTTTGGAAGATAACGCAAAGGTTGTATGTGTGGCCGGTTTCAGGTTTACTACAACACTTTATGACGGGCTAATTATTGACTTTGACGATTTTGTAACCCTTGCTGACGCAAGAAATAAAGGTTATGCAGGTTACGTTTTTGATCACCTGGTAAGTATTGCAAAAGAGCGATCAATTAAAACCATACATTTAAACTCCAGTCACCTGAGGTATGATGCTCACCGTTTTTATCTGAATAAAAAAATGAAGATCATGGCCCACCATTTCAGGATAGAATTATAAGACATGGCAATCAGCAGCATAAAAATAAGATCAGTACTGCAGTTATACGAGATAATTCCAGAGCATGAACGCATTATTGTGGATGTATTGAGACGAATTATTACAGAACAATTACCCCCTCACTGCAAAGAAAAAATATCTTATAATGTTCCC
>JANNYY010000230.1:0-1571 GCA_031410355.1 Chitinophagaceae bacterium
TTTCATATTCTTCTGCGCTCACAATATCACCGCCCTGTGCGGTTTGCCAACCAGCTTTTTTAGTGGTGTCCAGGTAAATGGCACCGTCTGCAACCTTCCAGGCATCACCAATAGTTGTCTTGCCGTAATTGTGCCAGCCGGAAAGTGTTTTACCATCAAATAAAGAAACCCAGCCATCATCAGTTTTATTCATTGTTTGTTCTTCTGTTTTTTCTGATGGAGCATTGCATCCGGCAATGGCTATTGCCAGCAGCATTATTAATCCTGCTTTTTTCATATTTATTTGTTTTATTCTTTTAGTAATAAGATGTACTTCACCATTTTTTCAGCATCTGCTTTTGTGATAGCAGGATGTGCCGCCATAGGAACCGTGCCCCAAATGCCCTGGCTTCCTTTCATGATCCTGTTAGACAGTGTATCAATGGTTGCAGGCGTGTTGGGGTATTTAATTGCCACATCACCATAAGAAGGGCCAATCAGTTTTTCACTGAGTTTATGGCAGGTAAAGCAATCTGATTTTGCGATCAGGTTAAGCCCGGCATCGTAATCGGGATTATCTATGGCCACATTCTTTTTTTGTTCAGGTTCACTGGTTTTTGTTTTTTCTCCTGCATTGTTACAGGCAAACAGGCCCAGGGAAATGATTGTAACTGCAATTAGTTTTTTCATACGCTTATTTTTTTATTAATTAATTCCCAGTATTTTTTTATTTAGTTCTGCATCAGGCGCTGTAGCAGCAAAATCATCAAATGCTTTTTCGGTAACCCTGATGATGTGGTCTTTTATAAATGTAGCGCCTTCTCTTGCGCCATCTTCCGGATGTTTGATGCAGCACTCCCATTCCATCACCGCCCAGCCATCATAACCATACTCTGTAAGTTTACTAAAGATGGTTTTAAAATCTACCTGACCATCGCCGGGACTGCGATAACGCCCTGCACGTTTTAACCAGCTTTGATAGCCGCCAAAAGTACCCTGGCGTCCAGTGGGGTTAAATTCTGCATCTTTTACATGAAAAGCTTTTATGCGTTCATGATAAATATCTATGTAATCAAGATAATTTAACTGTTGCAATACAAAATGCGATGGGTCATATAACAAGCATGCTCTTGCATGATTGTTTACTTTCTCCAGAAACATCTCATAAGTTATTCCGTCAAAAAGGTCTTCGCCGGGATGAATTTCGTAACAAACATCTACGCCGCATTCGTCAAAATAATTAAGTATGGGCAGCCAGCGTTTTGCAAGTTCTGTAAAGCCTTCTTCAACCAAACCAGCAGGCCGCTGCGGCCATGGATGAAAAGTATGCCACAACAATGCACCGCTAAAAGTAGCGTGCGCTGTAATACCTAAATGTTGAGATGCTTTTGCACCATATCTTACCTGTTGCACCGCCCATTCTGTTCTTGCTTTTGAATTGCCATGTAATGCAGCCGGTGCAAAAGAATCAAACATGGCATCGTATGCCGGGTTTACTGCAACCAGTTGCCCTTGTATATGTGTGCTTAATTCAGAAATTTCAAGGCCAAAGGAATTTATTTTTCCTTTCAGTTCATCACAATAGGTTTTAC
>JANNYY010000231.1:0-7651 GCA_031410355.1 Chitinophagaceae bacterium
TTTACATCATAAAAACCAGCGCCTGCATAAATATGTGTTGGCTGCAGTATCTGCGATTGCTGTCCGTCGCCAAAATTCCACTTAACCGAATCTATACCATTAAGCCTGTTGATTTTAAAAGATATATCGCGGTCCAAACAATTGCCGCCCCTGCTAAAATCATACGGATTAGAATTGCTGTCGAAATAGCTTTGCATAAAAGTTGGTAACCCAAACTGAACGCTATTATTGGCTCCAAAATTAATTTTATTAAGTACGAAATTACATCCCGGGCCATAGATGTTCGGATTCTCAATCACAGAAAGTGTACTGGCTGTCCACCTGGCCATATAAATCTTTTGATCGGGGCCTAATTGTAAAGCACCGGCATATAAGGGAGTAGTTTGCGAAATAACCTGCTTTGTTGCAATTATAGTGGCAGCATTATTTGATGTAATGTCAAACTGGTAAAGCTTACAGGGGTCCGATACAGAATTATTTGCCGAAACATACAGCAACTTACCATCGGGTGAAAACTCGGCTCCATATATTCCCGTGTAGGATAAGTTGTGGGGAATGGCATTAGGCTTGAACACGACGGGGTTTGAAATTATGCCTGTTTGGTTATCAAAATCCATCAACTGTACCGCATCATTATCAAAAGCATGGCAGGCCATTAATTTATCACCCTTACTTGAAAATTTTAAAGTGCCAATTGCATTATTTAACTGCCCGCTGATTACCAGGCCCGTACTACTGATAACAGGCGTAAGGTTTAAACCTGCGGATGTGAGTAGATATGTGTAATACTTATCTGTATTCCATTTCTGAATCACAATCCATACATCTCTTTTATTACAATGCCTGACTGCGGCCAATTTTTCCAGTACATCATCCTCAATTACAGCATTCTTTACCACAACACCACCATAACCGCTGTCAGCCTTCATATCAATAATATTATACGATAATGCAGGAAATTCTATAGTGGCAGATCCAATAGTGAATAAATAATACATACTGTCGCTGCCCGGCATGGGAACTATAACTGTGTTATTGGTACTGCTTAACTCACCTCTTAAACCCATACCCCCCATCATAGTTACATGTTTTCTGTTTTGCACAGATACACCATTAGTGTAAAACAATAATTTTCCATTGTTATCACTCATAGCTGCCGATCCTTCAAGTGAATTTGCCGTTCCGTTATATAAAGCTACGGGAGGAGATTGGTTAAAATCAAGCCCAATACGGTTTCCAAAATACCAATTATAAGTTTGCTTTTGTGCAAATACAAAAATTACAATAAAAAAGAAGGATATGGTAAGAATATATTTTTTCAAAAACCCGGTTTGTAATTATTTTAAACCCAGTAATACTGTTGCATAAGCTTTTAATCCTTCTTCGCGGCCAATAAAACCCATTTGCTCTGTAGTGGTAGCCTTTACTGAAACATCTGCTGTAGTTACATGAGCAATTTCAGCAATCGTTTGCTGCATTAGAGGTATGTATGATTTTATTTTGGGAGATTGTAAACAAAGTGTACTATCAATGTTAATTACCTTATAGCCTTGGGCATCAATTAGTTCGGCGCATTTTTTTAATAAAATTTTACTGTCAATATCTTTAAAGGCTGCATCCGTATCCGGAAAATGCACTCCAATATCACCCAGTGCCAATGCGCCAAGCATGGCGTCGCAGATTGCATGTAATAAAACATCCGCATCGCTATGCCCTAAAGCGCCTTTGCTGTGTGGTATTTTAACTCCGCCTATCCATAAATCCCTGCCTGCTGTTAACTGGTGATAATCTACACCTGAACCTATTCTATATGCCATTACTTAATTTATTATGCAAATATCCGCATTCCTGAATGAACTAAAAACAAAAAAGCGTCAAGCCCAGGCTTGACGCTTTTTACATGAAAAGCCTTAATTATTTTTCACCCATATCAAATACTAAACCAAAACGATCAGTATTAGATAAAGGAATACGGCTTATACCGCTTCCGGTTGGGAAAACATAAGAGAAGTTTAAATTAGCAACGCTGTATTTAATACCTGCTCCTACGGTAAAATATTTTCTGTTACCCTTGTTTGGATTTTCGTAGAAATAACCTGCTCTGAAACCAAATTGGTTATTATACCAGTATTCAGCACCAACTGACAGGTTAATTTCCTGAATTTCTTCACTTGCTCCACCACCATCTCCAAATGATTTGATCCAGCTTGATGGTACGCCACGATCACGATATTTTACCAACGCAGCAGAATCAGCAGAAGGATTTGCACCTGTTAAAACCGGTGGAGTTGGAACTAATAATTTATTAATATCTACAGCAAATGTAATTTTATTAGCCTCGTCAAATACCTTAGTATAAGCCAGGCCCAAACCAATGTTAGCAGGAATATAATCTTTTTGAGTTGCATCGCTTGAGTAAGAAATTTTTGAACCCAGGTTACTTAAGGTTAAACCCCAGTTTAAACCCTCTCCATTTTCTTTGGCACCATGATGGTATAAATGTAAATCGCCGGCAACTGCAGAACCTGCTTTATAATTTTGTCCGCCAAAATTACCGCTGGCTAAGTTTGAATTAATATACCTGATAGCAATACCCAATCCAAATTTGTTTGATAATTTCCTTGAATAACCCAGGTCAACTGCAAATTCTTTAGGATTGTATGTTTGCAGATCGTTACCCAACGCATCAGTAAACTGAATACTTCCAAGTTTAAAATATCTTAATCCAAGTGAAATAGCTGATTGATCATCTAGTTGATAGTATCCTGCTAACGATGCTAAAAAAACATCATTTACCGATAAATCTCTTAACCATGGAGTATAGTTAATGGCAACTCCCGCTTTACTTGTTGCAAATGGTGTTCTGGCTATGTTTGCAAAAGCTGCGTTAGCATCAGGTGCAGTTGCAATACCTACATCCCCCATACCACCGCTGCGGGCATCAGGTGAAATACGTAAAAACGGAACAGCAGATGTTACAACGTTTATTTTGTTCTGGGCATAAGATACAGTTATTGTTCCTCCCAGTAACATGACTAAGGCAGTTAGTTTCAAAGTTACTTTTTTCATGCGTTTTGATTTTGTCTTGGTTAGGTAGACTTACCTCTATAAGCGTTAAGTTTAATGATTGTATTATGTTGTAAAAATAATAGTTTTATTTAAATGAACAACTAAATTATAAAATCTTGTTAAAATAAACTAAAAAGAATTTTTTCAAAGATAATGGCTTTTTTATTCAGAACAATACCATAAACTGGTGATATTGACATTAAACCCCCATTTCTTTAGTGCAACGCTAACAGTAACGGGATGAGGAACTGTTTATTGCCAACTTAAGGCATTTAATATTTTTATTCAGGCGAGGCAAAAGTACAGTTTTCGGTAAATAGTTATCAAGGTACAAATTTTCTTTACCCAATTTTATTATAAAAAAGAATTAACAATACCATAATTAATCGTTTTTTCTTTATTGTATGCAAGATTAAAACTCTTGTTTAAGCTAACCAAAAAAATTACCGGTCAACTAAAAATTTTATTTTATAATACTACAGAAATTTTTTAAAAAAACCTGATTGCAATTTATTGAAAGTATTGTCAACAAAGAGTTGCACCTGTTTTTTAACCGGGGGCGGGGCAAAATTTAAATGTATAATGTAATTTTGTGCATTTATTTTTTTCAGGAAAGTAAGAGCGCATACTACCTGGCTAAGTGCTGTAAAAAGATAGTTTATTTTAACACATTCATTTTCAAAAAAACCAGGAGATTAGCTTTATCATTTTGAAAAATCATATTGAAACCCAGTTTTATGTGCTGTTTATAATAATTTTTTAAATGCAGTAAGGCAGGAATGTCAAGATTAATCTTACAACCACTTTACATATAATTTAATTGAAAGTTTCGGTATATTCTGTGCATTTTCAGTTTGGCATTATGCCTTCAAAGTTGGAAATGACATATTTAACTTTAAAAAAAGACTTGGAAATATTTCAAATTCACCTAAAGTCTTTATATTCGCAACCAGTATAATTTCATATACAATAATTAAGAAAACCTTTCGTTAAAACAATACGATAAACGAATGAACATGACTAAATTACTTTCTGGTAAAAATGCATTCATCCTTGTAATAGCAGTACTTTCTTTAAGTGCCTGTAAAAAAGGTGGTCTTTTTGGTAAAAAACAAAGCAAGTCATCTGCTACCGGCTGGAACTATGATGACAAAAACATGGGTAATTTTCATGTTTCTAAGGTAAAGTATCCAAAAGCAGGCCCAGGTTTGGTTTTTGTACAGGGTGGATCGTTTGTTATGGGTGCCAAGGATGAAGATGTAATGGGCGACTGGAATAATGTTCCCCGCCGTATTACAGTGCCTTCTTTTTTTATTGATGAAACAGAGGTAGCCAATGTGCACTATCGTGAATATTTATATTGGCTGGAAAATACTTTTTCCGGTGATACTTCGGTTCTTAACAAAGCTTTACCAGATACTTTGGTCTGGCGCGAAGAGCTGGCGTACAATGAGCCTTATGTAGAATACTATTTCCGTTTTCCTTCTTATAACTACTACCCTGTAGTAGGCGTAAGCTGGCGCCAGGCGCATGATTTTTGTATATGGAGAACTGACAGGGTAAATGAATTAACCCTGCAAAACAAAGGCTATCTGAAAAAAGATGCCATGAAAAGAGAAATGAAAGGTGCCGGAGCCGACGGTTCATTTAATACTGAAACATATTTAATGGCTCCTGATATGATTCAGGGAAGGGGTAAACCTAAAAAATCTGATTTAAAAGATGTAAATGGTAAGCCACGCTCTACTGTACGTATGGATGATGGTATTTTAAATATGGGTTACCGCCTGCCTACTGAAGCAGAGTGGGAGTATGCTGCTTACGGCATGTTATCTCAAAACCCAAATCCGCGTAAGAGTGAAAAAAAGAGTGGAGAGGAATTATTTTCAAACCAACAGATCTATTCCTGGAGTAACAATCCTAACGGGTTACGTGATAACCGCCGTGGAAGCTGGCAGGGTAAATTTTTGGCTAACTTTAAGCGTGGCAGTGGCGATAACATGGGTATTGCCGGTGGTTTAAATGACCGTGCTGCTATACCGGGTAATATTAAATCTTTTTATCCCAATGCATTTGGTTTATACAATATGAGTGGTAATGTTAGTGAGTGGGTAGGTGATGTTTACAGGCCTATGACACCAACTGATGGCCAGGATTTTAATTATTTCCGTGGCAATAAATTTCAAAAATATTATAAGAATTCAGGAGGAGAATATGAGCGTGACAGCATGGGCCGTTTGAAAAAAATTGACATCTCTGATGACGAAGTAAAAAACCGTTCTAATTATCAGAAAAATAATGTTATTAATTATCTTGATGGCGATTCTGCAAGCGGTGTTACTTATGGATATGGAATTACTTCATTAATCAGTGATGAGTCGAGGGTTATTAAAGGCGGAAGCTGGAACGACAGGCCCTACTGGTTATCACCCGGCACCCGCAGGTTTATGCAGGAAGATCAGTCTGCAAGTACCGTTGGTTTCCGTTGTGCCCAAACTTATTTAGGCCCGCCAGAAGGGCCTGGTTTTAAAGAAGGTAATATTTTTGGTAAGCGTAAACAAAACTCACGTAAGAAAAAGAAATAAAGTTTCTTTAACCATATTTAAAAAACCTCCCCTTGATCCGGGAGGTTTTTTTATAACTGGTTATTTAAGAGGTTCCATTAATTTTGATACATGCTAATACCCGAACTATACAAAATATACCAGCAGTTTTCTTCCATTGAAACAGATACGAGGAAGATAAAGGAAGGCGATTTATTTTTTGCACTGAAAGGCCCGAATTTTAATGGAAATCAATTTGCAAAACAGTCATTAGCTTTAGGAGCTGCTTATGCAATTGTTGATGAAGAAATTAGTGAACCCGATAACAGGATCATACAGGTAAATAATGTTTTAGAAGCCTTGCAGGAGCTGGCACTTCATCACCGCAAACAATTTATTTTATTAAATACCGAAAAAGAAATTCCGTTTATTGCTATCACCGGCAGCAATGGTAAAACCACTTCAAAGGAATTAATTCACGCAGTCTTATCATCAACCTTTAAAACATATACAACAGAAGGCAATCTCAATAATCATATCGGCATACCGCTTACCATTTTAAAAATTAAGAAAGATGCAGCAATTGCCATTATTGAAATGGGTGCTAATCATCAAAAAGAAATTGAAGGCTATTGTGCATACACTATGCCTACGCATGGCGTGATCACAAACTGCGGTAAAGCCCATTTAGAAGGCTTTGGGGGCGAGGATGGCATTCGTAAAGGCAAAGGAGAATTATTTGATTATTTAAGATTACATAACGGTACAGCATTTATTATGGGTGACTATGATTATTTAAAAGAGATGAGTGCCGGAATAAAAGAAGTTATTACTTACGGGACCCACAATGCCGCAGTAACAGGCACTGTAAAAAACAGTTCCGCATTACTGGAGGTTACCATAGGTTCCGGTGAAGGTTTAGATTCTATTAAAACAAATTTGGTTGGAGATTATAACTTGCCCAATGTATTGCTGGCTGTTGCTATGGGCAAATATTTTAAAGTGCCGGATGAAAAAATAAAATGGGCTTTGGAAAATTATGTTCCTTCAAACAGCCGCTCTCAGTTAATAGAAAAAGACAGCAATAAAATTATTTTGGATGCCTATAATGCAAACCCAACGAGCATGAAAGCCGCCATAGAAAATTTTGGAAACATGAAGGGTGCTGATAAAATACTGATGTTGGGAGCAATGATGGAATTGGGTTCAGAAAGCCTTTATGAGCATCAGGCCTTAATTGAGCTTATTAATAAATATAATTGGAAAGCTGTAGTGTTGGTTGGCGGAGATTTTAATAAAGTAAATCATCCTTATTTATATTTTGATACCGCTGGTGATGCAAAAGAGTGGTACAAAGATCAAAATTTTAAGCTCAGTAATATTTTGATAAAAGGATCCAGAAGTACGCAGATGGAAAAGGCGTTGGAATAAAAAACCCTCCATTTAAAAATAGAGGGTTCTGCGGAGACTAAGAGATTCGAACTCTTGATACAGTTTCCCGTATACACACTTTCCAGGCGTGCTCCTTCAGCCACTCGGACAAGTCTCCATTTTTTTCACCGGGTGGCAAAAATACAGTTTCAATATTTATAACCCGAATATTTTTTCTGCATTTGCTGTTGTAGCGGCAGCAACTTCCTCAACAGAAATATTTTTTATGAGCGCAAGTTTTTCAATGATATATTTTAAATAGCTGCTTTCATTACGCCTTCCTCTGAAAGGAACAGGGGTTAAATACGGCGAGTCAGTTTCAAGAACCAGATACTTCAGATCAATTTTATCAAGCACCTCCGCCAGGCCCGATTTTTTATAAGTAAGTACTCCACCTATTCCCAAATAAAATCCGGCTTTAATTATTTCTTTTGCATTTTCCACTGTTCCGCCAAAGCAATGAAAAATACCCCTCACTCCTTTTGATGTAAATTCTTTTACTACCGCTATTGTTTCATGCATGGCATTGCGGCTGTGAATTACAATGGGTAAATTATATTGGATTGATAATTCAATCTGCAGCCTGAAGGCCTCATATTGCTGCACTG
>JANNYY010000232.1:0-6433 GCA_031410355.1 Chitinophagaceae bacterium
GTTCAGGGCTTTTTGTTGAGGAATTAACCAACTGTTTGCCCGGAACTGAAGCTAAATTTAAAACTAAAATCCGAAATTTAAAACTACTGCCCGGCATCATTCCGTCGGCCGAATATAAAGCCTGGATATGCAAACAGCCGAAGTTTCAACGGCAAGCCCCACTAGCAGCAAGTGTTGTGCGTTCGTGCTATTCTTCTTTGTATTAAGTGTTTGAATGAAGTGCCATAATATTCCCTTCAGTGTCGGTGAATGAAGCCATAAATCCATTTTGTCCGATGGAAGTTTTGGGCATTGTAATTTTTCCACCTTCCTTTTCAATTCGGTCTAATACTTTTTGTAAATCAGGATTTGCATTCAAGTAAATTATTGAGCCTGTTGAACTGGGTGTGTGCATCGGACTTTGTGCTAAGCCACCAGCGACTTTGGCATTCATAGGATCAAACGGAAACATGGCATATTTCATACCTGGCATTTCCATTTCTTCCATTTTGATTTCAAAAATATTTTCGTAGAATTTTTTCGCTCTCGAAATGTCGATCGCTGGAATTTCAAACCAATTAAGTGCATTTGTACCGGAACTCATTTGCTCGTCCATAAAATTAATTTTTATTGTTTAGAAAATTTGAAGTGTCAAAATAGGCAATTTTCCATTTTCAATCAAATGATAAAATCTAAGTTCAAGGTCACTTAAACATGATGCACAACGTCAGTTTGTGCAAAAACTTCCGCCGCCCTATAAATATACGCACAATGTTAATAGCTGCAAACCCTGTATGATTTTTGTGTAAAAAAGCCCTGCAATTTATAACAGGACAACAGCGCAATCAAACCTGCTTTGCCACACTTGATAAGGTTAGGAGTAAAATAGGTTTTCTGCTGTTTAAGCAGTAATTGTATATAGAGGTTAATTAATTCCCCTGCTCGTCATATTTTTTTTTAAAAAATTATTTAATTTTTCTTTGTTCTTTAAGCGCAAGAAAACACCCTGCACCAAACAATAAAGTCACCAGCCCTGATATATATGGCATTAATTCAGTCATTTTTACTATGTTTTAATAGTTTTAAATAAATTCCAAAGCATAAAATAGTTGGAACCCAGAGGCCAACAAATATGGCATGTTGCTGATCCCCACTAAACCATAAGGCTTCTGAAAAAACAAGTGATATTAACGCGGCTACAAACAGTAATTTGTCGGCCATGGTAAATTTATTAAACATGGTACTTTTTTTATTTTCCTACTCTTATGGCTTTTCGGTTTCGCCCCGTTTTTTATATGGGATCTGGTCTCCATAGTTTAATTATAAGAGAAAACAATAATCTTGAGAAATTGTTTTGTGTTTGCCCAAATAAACATCTATTTATATTTTGACTTCCTGAAGCGTTGTATAAATTGAGAGGGCCACGTACGATTCTCCCGCCTCAGCGGGACAAGTTGTGAGGAGCAGGGGTGAAATTACCCGTGCTATTTGACTTTGCGCAGTTAGTCTTTGGGTTTCTTATAAGATTCACCCTTTTCCAAAAGAATAACACCTTCAGATGTTTTGAATTTTGTTTTCACGAAAGAATTCATTTCATAGTTAAGCTTTCGTTTAACAGAAAAATGAAGATGAGGTCTGAATACTTGGCCGGTAGCACCACTCAGGCCTATTTCCTCCCCTTCTGAAACAGGCCCGCTTTTAATTAATACGCCATTTAATTTTAAATGCCAATAGCAAGCAAAGCTTCCGTCACTGTGTTTAACAATTATATAATTAGCTTTATTATGGTATTTTGAGAAAATTCCCCCTTCGTCACTATCATCCTTGTAGCTGTAAATTACTCCATCTCTTGCAGCGCATACGGGAGTCCCAATTGGCATATCAAAATCAATGGCTGCTATATATCTGTGAGAAAATACTCCGCCATATCCTTGTACGACCTTATGCCCCTTTCCTTTTTTGAAGGGAAGTGAATATTCAAAAGTGTGGATATTTTTTGTAACTGCTGTACTATAGTTGAAGAGTATTATAAGTACGGTTACTAATAATATAACAACAACGAATGAGACTTTACCTATGCTTAAAAAGCTTTTCTTTTTTTTCATTTCAAATTGAAAAAGTGCGCAAATATTATTGCGCACAACTAAAGTTTGTGAAAAAACTTCCGCCGTTCTATAAATATACATACAATGTTAATAGTTGCAAACGCTCTCTGATTTTTGTGTAAAGGCAGGCATGCAACTTATAAAAGGACAATACGGTTCCATCTTACAAATTCTCCATCTTCCTCCTAAGCAATTTCTTCTCCGCATCAGATTGCGTAAGCGTTATTGCTTTTTCAAAATTGGCGATTGCTTTTTTTGTATCGCTGCTGCTGTAAATTTCGCCCAGCAAACTATAATAGATGTAATGCTTTTCCCACTCTTTTAAAAAAGCAGACCGCTGTAATTGTTGAAAGGTTTCGGCTGCGCCGTTTAATTTATATACAACGGCCATGCGGTTTAAAGCCACAAAGGCGGTAGGTTGTATTTGCACCAGCAGGTCGTAATAAGCCAGAATGCGTTGCCAGTTTGTGTTTTCAAATTGGTCAGCGGTACAATGCTCATAAGCAATGGCAGCTTCAATATGATATGTGCTGAGGCTGTCGCCCACAGCGGCTTTGTTCATGTATGCATTTCCTTCTTCAATAAGCTGGCGGTTCCATTGGCTGCGGTTTTGCTGTGCCAGTAAAATTATTTCGCCTTCGGGGCTTATGCGGCTGTTGATACGTGCTGCATGAAAACACATGAGCGCCATGGCTGCAAATGCCTGCGGGCTTTTTGTATGCGGGTTATTGCAAAGCAGTTCACACAAATACATGGCCTGGGCCAGCAGGTCTTTGCGAATGAGTTCATCGCTGTGGCTGCTGTTATAGCCTTCATTAAAAATAAGGTAAATGGTTTTTAAAACAGCTTCGGTTCTGTGGCTCAGTTGCTGCCAGGCGGGGAACTCCGGCTTTATTTTTCGTTCCCTGAAAAATTCCTTGGTGCGGTAAATGCGTTTTGAAACGGTATCTTCTGAGGTAAGAAATGCCCTTGCAATTTCGGCTGTAGAAAAACCGCACAACGTTTTTAGTATCAGCGTAATTTGGTTTTCGGGTTTTAGTTCGGGATGGCAACAGGCAAACATCATCCGCATCAGGTCGTCTTTAATTTCATTTTCCTGCCACAGTTTTTCTATCTGCGTGGCTAACGTATATTCCGATTGTAACAGTTTTCTTTCGGTATCGTTAAAATCTGTCTGCAGGGCAAATTTATTTTTCCGCAGCGCATCAATGGTTTTGTTTTTTGCAACCTGCATCAGCCAGGCAGAAGGGTTTGTGGGCAAGCCCTTTTGCCCCCAGGATTGTACAGCGGAAAGAAATGTTTCCTGCACCACATCCTCAGAAAGCTCCAGGTTTTCTATACCAAATATCCGGGTTAAAATGGCAACCATCTTTCCCGACTCGTGGCGGAAAAGATGGTCGGTAAGCTGGTTGATATTATAGTGCGGGGCATTCAATTATTTTGCTTTCATCCGGTTATTTTTGGGGTTGTGCTCCAGTTGGCACAAATCCAGCGCTTCCATCAATGGCGGCACATACATACCAAACCTTCCCCTTAATCCTTTCTTTAATCCATACCATCCGCCAACAGGATTTTTTGGTGAGCGGCCCCATGCTTCTACTGTGCCTTCTTTAGCAGGTTTTTGTTCATCGGCACTCCCAAGTTCCATCCAGTCGCCGTGTTTTTTAAGCATACTATGCAGATCGTTTATACAATTTGCATTATAGTGAAGTACTGTTTTGCCAACCGTGCAAACAATAATTTCAATACCATCTTTTACATCTTTATACATTTCGTATTCGGATGTTCCGGGGGGAGTTTTTAATTTCCAGGGATCATCTTTTGTGCCTTTTTCTTTTGCCATGAGTTTATTTTTTTTGCCGGTAAGGCGGTAAGACGTTACATTTTCTTTTCCTGTCTTTCTGTCTTACCGGCTGTTGTATTTTTTTGCCGGTAAGGCGAGAAGGCGTATATTTTTAAATAATGAAATGCGTGATATAAGTACAACCATTTTTTTTAAATTTAAATAAAAAAAGATGGCTGCCTGTTAAATCAATATTATTAATTTTAGCAGGCTTAATATTTCATCGCTTCTTTTGTAAGATATTTTTTTATAAAGGCCATTTGGCCAATATCATAACTTTCGTGCTGGGCCAGGAAGGCGATGGTACCGCCAATAGTAAAATCGCCTATGGGGCTTTTTAAAGGCGACTCGGCGGCAAGCTGTTCTTCGGTAACTGCTGCAAATGCTTCAGTTAATAAGGCACTTGCTTTTTCCCATTCGGCCTTAATATCTGCCAAAGCAGGATAGGAGTGTGCAGCATCAAATGGTTTAAAATTTTCAAACATCCCTTCGTAAGGATTTTTTGCCGGCGGTTTTCCCAAAAGCATACATATACTATACCTTGCCCATACCGTATGCGTGGCCAGCCAGTTTAAAGGATTGTTATGATCACTGACCCTTTCTTTTGCAAGGTCGTCGGTAACAGCATCCAGTGCATTTATAAAAAGACGGCTGTTCATGTTTAAAATAATTTCTGATTGATAGCTTGAGTGTGGCATGATAATTTTTTTTTGGTTTATAATGTATGAAGTTATGACGAATGAAAGAGACAGATTTGGACAAGGCAAATAAGCAAATGTGCAAATGTGCAAATGTGCAAATGTGCAAATTTGGAAAAAAACAACAAACTTTAAGCTGGGAAACCTTTAAACCTTTTCATATTTTATTCTCATATCGGCCATAGATTCACTGATGAGTTGTTTTAAAACATCCATATTAATATCTTCTAACCGCTTTATGTTTAAACAGGAGCCTGCACTTGCTTTAAACTTCCCCAGTTTTTTTAAAAGTTCGGCATATTTTTTTACGCCGGGTATAATATAAACGGTTATGTATTGTTTGCGGGGCGAAAACCCGGTCATGAACCAATCTCCGGCCTGTTTACTTTTTTCTGATTGGTAATGAAAAGTTCCAAAACCAATAACAGCATTATTCCACAAGGCTGCTTTTTCTTTGGTGGCTTCTGTAAATATTTTCAGCAGGGTTTTGCTATCCTGCCGTTTTTCTTCATCCTCAACTGCGGCTATAAATTTGCTGACACTGTCTTTTGTTATTTTGGTTTTGTTTTCGGCCATGATCTTTTAGATTATTTTTTAATTGCTGTATAAAAGTAATTCTTCATTATCTTTTGGAGCATTTATTTTTTTAATAAATTTCAAACCAATTTTCTCCAGCAGGTTGATAGACCTTATATTGCTGGCAACAGTGATAGCATAAATTACCGGCAGTTTCAATTGGGATACTGCATAGCTAAGGGTTGCATTTGCGATTTCAAAAGCGTAACCTTTGCCGGTGAATGATGGTAAAAAGGCAAAACCAATGTCAGGATTATCTAAGTTTTCACGTTTTATAATACCACACATGCCAATTGGGATTTTACCGTCCTTTATTTCAACCAGCGCTAAACCAAATCCATTTTCGGCATAGCTTTTTATTGGCCCGTTTTCGAGGTAGGCAATTGCCTGGTCAGTTGTCTTAATATTCCGGTCGCCAATAAATTGTAACCAGCCGGGGCTGTTTACAAGTTCCAGGATGAATGCTGCGTCGGCAGGTATAAATTCTCTTAAACTTAATCTTTCCGTTTCGAGGATGTATTTCATTTTTACTCTTCTTTCATTTTTTTCTTTGTCCACTGGCTATCTAATTTAACAGCTTCTTTTAAAAGTTTTACAATTGCCCTTACATTTATCTTATCCACATCATTATAAATTTTATAAAAGATCTGTTTGTTGGTGCCGTGTATTAAGTATTTATCAGCATCAACTAATTTATTGCCATACCAAAATCCAAGCAGCACACCTTTCTTAATTCCCCCCCGCGGAATGCCTGCAGGCCAAACTATACAAATGCCTTTATGGCCATAAAAAAAGGGAACATTATAAGATATTTTTTCTTTGCAGTGAGGGGGTAATTGTTCTGTAATAATTCGTCTCAATACATCCACAATAATGCGTTCATGCTCTGGAATTATCTCGTATAACTGCAGTACCGATCTTATTTTTATCCTGCTGATTGCCATGTCTTATAATTCTATCCTGAAATGATGTGCCATTATTTTCATTTTTTTGTTAAGGTAAAAGCGATGTGCATCATAGCGCAGGTGACTGGAGTTTAAATGTATGGTTTTAATTGATCTTTCTTTGGCAATGCTTACCAGGTGATCAAACAAATAACCTGCATAACCTTTATTTCTTGCTGAGGCAAGGGTTACAAAATCATCAAAGTCAATAATAAGCCCGTCATAAAGTGTTGTAGTAAACCTGAGACCGGCCACACATACAACCTGTGCATTATCTTCCAAAAAAAT
>JANNYY010000233.1:0-9190 GCA_031410355.1 Chitinophagaceae bacterium
CCATAATGCCCCAGATAATACCACCAATCAATAACCCTCCCATCTGCCACATAATAATGCCTTCGCCTTGGGATAAAACCTGGGCATCAGCTAAACCTAATGATTTAAGGCTTGGCACACGGGTGATGCTGAACAACAGCAGATCATAAATATCAACAAAGTAGCCAAGGGCCGCTACAACAACTGCAATATTAAAAATTGAAACCTGTTTATTTTGCGATTGTTTCATCAACTTTTTTCTTTTTGCCAAAAAATAATTTGATAAAAATCGGCAGTGTAGATACCAGTACAATACCAATCACAATAACTTCCAGATGTTCTTTTAAATCAAACCCATACGAACCAAGTATCCATCTTTGTAAAAAAAACCCTGCCAGTACCATGGATGTTACCCAGGCAAAAGAGCCAATAATATTATAGTACGAGAACTTGGAACTGTTCATATTTACGATCCCTGCTATTAAAGGAGCAAAGGTTCTGATAATAGGTACAAATCTTGCTAAAACAATTGCCCCGCCTCCATGTTTCTCATAAAAACTATTAGCCTCATGTAAATAACGTTTTTTAAAAAACCACCTGTCCCGCCAGTTATACATGCCCAGCCCGAATTTTTTTCCAATCCAGTAGCCCAGCGTATTCCCTAAAATTCCCGCCACGGAAATCAATCCCACTAAAACAAACAGATCGAGCCAGTAGGTATGGTTATTATTAAACCCAAATAATTTTAAAAACTGGTAACCCAAACCCGGGTCGTGTGTTTTTTCATTCATTTCATGGGCATATATTCCCGCAACAAAAAGCAGGGAATCTCCTGGTAAAAAAAAACCTGCAAATAAACCTGTTTCAGCAAAAACTATAAACAGTACAAACCATAAGCCGCCGTTATCAATATACCATTGTGGTTGCAATAACTGGGTCCAGGAAAAATCAAGCAGAAAAAAATTGGGCATATATTTTTTTGAGAATTGTGAATTTAAATTATTGAAACACGGATCTTATTTGGTGTAATTGTTACAAATTTTCCTGTCAATGATGAAAGATCTTCATGCTGAAGAAAAGAAAGTAGTTTATTTATTACTTCACTTCTTTCGGTATTCAGAAACCTTAAGAAAATAATTCCGGTTATATCTGCTTTATCCTCAAATACCAGTTTGCCAAAGTCTTTATCTTCAGTAATTATTATACGTGGAGGGTTTAGTGAAAATGCAGCAATGGAAGCATCATCCATTCCCCTGTAAGATTCAAAAATTGAAACAACATCATAACCTTTGTTACGAAGTGCAACAATTAAACCTCTGAAAATATTTTCATCGGCTATAATCATGCAGTAAGTTCAATTACTTCTTCATGTAACATAATAGCTTTAACATAATCAATGCAAGCCAATATTGATTCTTTTGTCAGGCCGGGATAATCTTCCATAAGCTGCTCAACAGTAGCTCCTTCACTCATTTTACTTAAAACCAATTCCACTGTAATCCTCGTGCCTTTAATACATGGCTTTCCCATCATCACTTCTTTATTACGGGTAATATGCCCTTCGTGTATAATTTTCATAAAACAAATTTACTAAAATTACGGATGTTCCAACTGCCCTTCCCATTTGCTTACAGCAGCAGTTGCCAAAGCATTTCCTAAAACGTTTGTCATGGTGCGGCCCATATCGCAAAACACATCAATGGCCAGTATCAAACCCACACCTTCGGGTGGTAAACCAAACATAGCGCCGGTTGCCAGCACTACCACCAATGATGCACGGGGTACGCCCGCAATACCTTTGCTGGTAACTAAAAATACCAGTAACATAATTATCTGCTGCCCCACATCGCCTGTTATAGAAGTAATGTTAAACGCCTGTGCAATAAACATACTGGCAAAAGTCATGTACATCATACTGCCATCTAAATTAAAAGAATAACCCAGCGGCAAAACAAAACTTACAATTTTATTGTTGCAGCCAAAACGTTCCATTTCTTCCACCAGTTTTGGGTAAACCGCTTCGCTGCTTGCAGTACTGAATGCTATTGACATAGGTACGCTTATCCTGCGCAGCAAAATACGCAGCCTGTTTTTTAAAAAAAGATAACCAACAAAAAGTAATATCGTCCAAAGAATAGCCAGGCCAAAATAAAACTCGCCTACGTATTTACCAAAAGTTACTAAAATGCCCAGCCCGTTTTTTGCTATAGCAGCAGCCATGGCGCCAAACACGCCCAACGGCGCTAAGAACATTACATAAGTAACCATTTTTAAAACTACATGAGCAAGTGAATCGAGTGCATTAATAATTGGCTCGCCTTTTTTGCCAATGGCAGTTAATGCAATGCCAAAAAAAACAGAGAACACTACAAGTTGCAATATCTCGTTGGTAGCCATTGCTTCAACAACACTACGCGGTACCACATGCTCAACAAACTTTTGTAACGAAAACCCTTTTGATTTTTCAAGTAGGTCGCTTACCGCAGCCATATCTGTGTTTGTGATATCTGCGCCAACACCCGGTTTAAAAATATTTACCAGTATTAACCCCAGGCTTAGCGAAATTAGAGATGCTGAAATAAACCAAAGCATGGCTTTACCGCCAACCCGGCCAACGGTTTTCATATCGCCCAGTTTGGCAATGCCCACTACTAAGGTGGCAAATACAATTGGCGCAATGATCATTTGCACCAAACGCAGAAAGATGGTAGTTAGCAGTTTTGCATTTTCTGAAAATACTTTTATTGTTGCAGCAGAATAATTTTCATGAACAAAATAGCCTGCAACTATGCCAAGAGCCATTCCTATTAAAATATATAAAGTAAGCCTGCTTTTTTTGGACGGTTGATGGGTTATTTCCATAATAAAACAATTGTACCGCAATATAATATTAAAAAGCTGTTATCTACATGCAACCCATAAAAAGTATCATTGGTTGCTTAATTAAGAATTTATTGCTTATTTTTCAGTTTATTGTTCATTTAAACCAACAAAACTAATATGAGTTTATTCGTTAAAAAGCCAATCAGTCAATTAATGTCTGATGCCGGTGACTCAGAAAAAGGACTTAAGCGTACGCTTGGTTCAGGCGCACTGGTAGCACTTGGTATTGGTGCAATTATTGGTGCAGGATTATTTGTAAGAACCGCGGCAGCAGCAGCCCAAAATGCAGGCCCGTCGGTTACCTTAGGATTTATTGTTGCAGCCATAGGCTGTGCATTAGCCGGACTTTGCTACGCCGAACTTTCATCATCTATTCCTATTTCGGGCAGTGCATACACGTACACTTATGCTACCATGGGCGAATTTATGGCCTGGATAATTGGTTGGGACCTGGTACTTGAATATGCAGTTGGCGCTGCTACAGTTGGTATTGCATGGAGCGAATATTTAAATAACCTGCTGACAAATGTTTTGCATGTAAAAGCAATTCCTTATGAATGGTGCCACTCGCCATTTGAACATTCTGTTGACGGTGTTAATGGTATAATGAACATACCTGCATTTGGTATTATTGCAGTACTTAGTTTGTTATTAATAAAAGGAACAAAAGAATCTGCATTTGTAAATGGCCTTATTGTAATTGCAAAAGTTGCCATTGTTGTATTGATTATCATATTGGGTTGGGGTTTTATAAATGGTGCAAACCATACGCCTTACATTCCTGAACCAGGCACCTATACAGATCACCAGGGCATATCCCATACTTACGGAGGCATCATGGGCATACTGGGCGCTGCTGGTGTTGTATTTTTTGCCTTTATTGGTTTTGATGCGGTGAGTACTGCAGCACAGGAAACAAAAAATCCAAAAAAATCAATGCCCATTGGTATTTTAGGTTCACTTGCTATTTGTACGGTGCTCTATATTTTGTTTGCTCATGTTTTAACCGGCCTTGCTCCGGTTGAGTTTTTTAGAACCACCGGAAAAGAAGCTTCGGTAGCACAGGCTATTAACACTTTTATGCCGGGTTATGAATGGCTTGCAAAACTGGTTACGGTGGCAATACTTGCCGGTTTCTCTTCTGTAATATTAGTGATGTTACTTGGGCAAAGCCGTGTTTTCTATTCCATGAGCCGTGATGGTTTAGTACCAAAAGTATTTAGTGATGTACATCCTAAATTTAAAACTCCATACAAAGCCAACCTTATATTCTTAGGTGTAGTTGGCGCATTCGCTGCCTTTGTACCCGGTGATATTGTGGGCGACATGACAAGTATAGGAACCCTTTTTGCATTCATGCTGGTTTGCGCAGCGGTAATGATCCTTAGAAAAACAGACCCCGATATGCCCCGGGCATTTAAAACCCCGCTTGTACCAATTGTTCCCGTACTTGGTATCCTTGTTTGTGGAGCCATGATACTTGGTTTGGGCTGGACAAACTGGTTAAGGCTTGGTGGCTGGCTGGTGATTGGTGTAATTATTTATTTTGCATATAGTAAAAATCATAGTAAACTTCGCAATCCGGATAAAAGCTGATTAAGATAATTTTGACTAAATAAAAACGCCCCGGAATATTTTTCGGGGCTTTTTTTGTTGCTATAATAAGGTAAAAATTATGTTTATAAACCTCGCCTCTATTTCGTAATAATATTCATTAATTTAGCACAGCACATATATTATGACCCAACAAAACGCCATACAAATATTTGAAGATAAAATGGTAAGAACCGTTTGGGATGATGAACAGGAGAAATGGTATTTTTCCATAATTGATGTAATTGAAATTTTAACCGGTAGCCCAAGACCGAGAAAGTACTGGAACGCATTAAAGACAAAACTGAAGGCAGAGGGAAGTGAGTTGTCCCATAATTTGGGACAACTGAAAATGCAATCGGCAGATGGTAAATCATACATTACTGATGTTGCCGATACCGAACAACTTTTCAGGCTGGTACAATCAATACCATCGCCAAAGGCCGAACCTTTTAAACTTTGGCTGGCACAGGTGGCAGCCGAAAGATTGGATGAAATGCAGGATCCTGAATTAACTATTGACAGAGCATTGGAACAATATCTGCAATTGGGCTATTCCCAAAACTGGATTAACCAACGGCTTAAAAGTATTGAAATACGCAAAGAATTAACCGATGAATGGAAAACAAGAGGATTAAAAGAAGGACAGCAATTTGCAACCCTTACCGATATTATTACCAAAGCCTGGGCTGATAAAACCACCAAAGAATATAAAGTACTGAAAGGTTTAAAAAAAGAAAACCTGCGGGATAATATGACCAACACCGAGTTGATTTTAAACATGCTTGCCGAAGCATCTACCAAAGATATTTCGCAGGCTGTAAACCCCAAAGATTTTGAAGAAAGTAAGAAAGTTGCCAACCAGGGTGGTAACGTAGCCAAAGTAGCCATGAAAGAACTGGAAGCAAAAAACAGGTAAAAAAGTGGTAACAGCTTTAAATGCAAAAACAGTTTTGCAATTGAAGAATAAAAAAGAATAAATAAAAACAAACAGTTACTGAATATTTATCTCATCCACAAAAATATGTGTATCCCCTCCTGCTCCTTCGTGCCATGCAGGCAGCTTACCAAACTGTATAGCCCTCACTCTTACATACCTTGCCAGTACAGGAGTAAAATTTGCTTCTACATTTTTTACTTGTGCTTTTAAATCGTCAATTGGTAAAAAGTTTTCTCCAGAGAAAACCCGCACGAAATTTTTATTATCAGTTGATACTTCAATAATGAGCTGTTTTGGTAAAACGATCCACGCCCTGGTATCCTGCAAAAAACCTGCTGTTACTTTTGAAATATTTTTTGTTTCCTGCAGGTCAATCACCACATCCATATCCCTTTTTTGGTAACCCTGCCAGTTGCCTTTGCGCCAGTCAACACTGCCATAGATACTATCAATTAAACCGTTTGTTCCGCCACCATCATATTGTTGCTCATAAACCGTGTTCAGTTTAATGGCCCAGTTATGCGGCATTTTTTTGTAGCTGGCAGTTGTTATATAACTTGATTCTTCCTTATCATTTACTGCTATGGCTTTTAAGGTTAGTGATTCACTTACGCTGATGGGACCGGTATATTTTTTTGAAGCAGCGGTTGGTTTAGAACCATCCATCGTATAATAATAATTCACCCCTTTTTGAGCGGAACTGATCTTTATCTGCATCGGCTCTTTAAATGAAATTGCACCGCCTTCTATTACCGGGTTTAAAATAATTTTATTGTCTGTAATTCCGGTTGATGGAAAACCGGTTGTTCCAAATGCAGACGGTTTTGCACCCATGGCAAAATTTAAACTGCCGCCGTTGTTAATATCGAAATACGAAATGTATGACCTGTTATGCACTTTATTATTGAGTGTTGCCCTCTGAATATAAAAATTTTCATCACTTACATTATTACCTTTTACAGTAAATGTTTTTCCATTCTCTACATGTATTGTTGCTGATGAGAATAATGGCGTACCAATAATATAATCAGTTGTACCGGGTGTAACAGGGTAAAAGCCCAAAGCACTCAAAACATACCAGGCACTCAACTGGCCGCAATCTTCATTGCCCTCTAACCCATCAGGCGCATCATGATACATTTCCTTCATAATGCGGTGAACCAAAGCCTGCGTTTTATAAGCCGCCCCGGTAAAATTATACAGGTAGGCAATATGATGGCTGGGCTCGTTACCATGTGCATACTGGCCAATAAGCCCGGTAATATCACTTTGGTCACGCCCGGTTGTTTTTGAATTTTCTGCAAACAACCGGTCCAGTTTTTCTTCCATCTTTTTTCTGCCGCCAAACATTTCTAAATAGCCATTGATATCCTGTGGTGTGTAAAAAGAATTTTGCCAGCTATTGGCTTCTGTAAAATTATTATTCACTTCACGGGGGTCAAAAGGCGAAAGCCAGCCTCCGTTTTTACGTGGGCGCATAAAACCAGTTTGCAGGTCTAACATATTTTTATAGGCCTGGGCTCTTTTAATATAGTTGTTGTAGTCAGCCATGCTTCCCTGCATTTTTGCAAATTGTGCAATGCACCAGTCATCATAAGCATACTCTAAAGTTTTACTTACACTTTCATGTTCATCATCCATTTCTAAAAATCCATGATCCATTAAAGCCGGCAACCCCAAATGATTCCAGGTAGCGCTTTTCTTCATGGCTTCCAAAGCCAGTTTGGTGTCAAACTGGTTGATGCCTTTCATGTATGCATCCACAATTACCGGCACACTGTGGTAACCAATCATACAATCGGTTTCGCAACTGCTGAGTTCCCAAACGGGCAAACGGCCACCCTGCTGGTATTGTACCAAAAATGATTTTATATAATCAAGCGTTCTTTTTTGATCAATGATAGTATATAAAGGATGTGCGCCACGATAAGTATCCCAGAGAGAGAAAACAGAATAGTTGGTAAAGCCGGCTGCTGCGTGAATTTTATTATCTCTTCCCCGGTATTGCCCATCTGCATCCTGGTTAATATTGGGTACTATTGCCGTATGATATAAGGCAGTATAAAAAGTACGTAGTTGTTTTTTATCATTGCTGCTAACATCAATTCTGCTTAATTCTTTATTCCAGGTTTTTTCAGCAGCAGCTTTTGTTTTTTCAAAATCCCAGCCCGATAATTCACTGGCAAGATTATTTTTTGCGCCTTCAATACTAACAGCCGATAAACCAACTTTAGCCATCACTGTTTTAGTGTTGAATGTAAAAAAACCTTTCAGGTTCTTGCTGTTTTCTATAGCCAATGTTTTTACCGGTTGTAAAATATTATCAACCCAAATACCTTTTTTAATGAAGGGAGACGAGAATTCGATTACAAAATAAACATACTGGTTATCGGCCCAGGCTTTGCTGCGCCTTAATCCTGCAATGGTATGGTCATTAATAATTTTCAAAGAAGACTCAATTACCTCATCCCGGTGTTTAAGATCAACAATAACGTGATTATTGTTTGACGTAGAAAAACGGTACCTGTGAAAACCAACTCTTGTTGTTGCAGTAAGCTCCGCTAATATATTATCATCATCCAATTTTACAGCATAAAACCCTGCCGATGCTTTTTCATTACTGTGAGAAAATTTTGAACCATAAACTTTATTATCAGGCGAAGGTTCGCCATTCACCGGCATTAATAAAATATCACCATAATCACTAACACCGGTGCCGCTGAGGTGTGTATGGGTGAAGCCGTAAATAAAATTATCAGAATAATGATAGCCGCCGCAACCGTCCCAGCCATCCAATCTTGTATCGGGGCTTAACTGTACCATACCATGTGGTAAAGTTGCACCAGGATAAGTATGCCCATGTCCCCCTGTGCCTATAAATGGATCAACGTATTGGGTAAAGTTTTTTTGAGCTAAGAGACCGAAAGAGAAAAGGAGAAAAAGAGATGAGAAGAAAATTATTTTATATTTCATGCAAATCGTTTTGCACAAGATAAAACTTATTAAAAAAAATAACAGCAATAAAAAAAGCTCCACTAAGGGAGCTTTGCATTTCTGTTTGTAAATCATTTAAAACGGCAAATCGTCAACTGCTGATGATGTATTTGCAGGTTCTGTTTTTACAACGGGTGCCGTACCCATGCCGGTATTGGTAACATTGCCGGTTGTTGATCCCTGGCCATCTTTGTTACCACCCAACAACTGAACGTTCATAACACGCATACGTAAGGTAGCAGCGCTCTGCCCTTCTTTGTTGGTATAGGCTTCTGCTTCGGGCGAACCTTCTGCAAAAACCATGGTACCCTTCATCAGGTAAGGTGCAATAGCAGTCCTGTCTGTCCAGTAAGCACATTCCACCCAGGTGGTACGTTCTTTTTGATTTCCCTGGGCATCTTTGAAACGCTCTGTATGCGCCACACTAAAATTGATTACATTTTTTCCGTTTACTTCTTTTACGATGCAATCTTTTCCCAGATTGCCGATGACTTGTAACTTGATCATAACTTTAGAATAACCACTTGACGACATTTCATACTTTCACCAACATTCAGATACATCCATAAACATTAAAAACAAAAGTTATGATCAAGTTACAGGTAATCGGCAATCTTGGAAAAGATTGTATTGTTAAAGAAGTAAACGGTAAAACAGTAATCAATTTCAGCGTGGCACATACAGAGCGCTATAAAGATGCACAGGGCAATTTAAAAGAAAGAACCACCTGGGTGGAATGTGCCTACTGGACGGATAAGACAGGCGTAGCACCTTATTTAATAAAAGGCCAATCAGTTTATG
>JANNYY010000234.1:0-1870 GCA_031410355.1 Chitinophagaceae bacterium
CATTTCTACGTTACTGTTTTGATTGGTGTTGAAACGGAAAGCAGCCTTCGCAGCGTTACCATTTATAAGATTTGCACCGGTAAATATTTTTTTACCATTTACAAAAATGGATTGCTGAATGGGCTTATCAAATTTTGCAACGAAATAAATCTTGCGCAATCTTGCCCAGCCGGTTAATATGCGGTAACCTTCTATGATGTAAGCATCAACCTGCTTCATGTGTGCCGCTACAATCCTACAAACCCAGTAAGGCCTTTTTTTATCTAATGTATGATCCAGATCAAATAACACATAAGCACTATCGGTTTTTGGAAAGTAGTATTTATGAAAACCCACGTGCTCCGTAGCAGTTAATTCAACCTTTACATTATAATCATCTAACTGAACTGTATAATAACCAGGTGATGCTTTTTCTGTTGTATGAGAAAAGGCAGAACGGTAACCGCTTCTTGGTTTTGCTGCATCGCCCGGTTGCCATAAAGGCATCCCTGTAACGGGTTGCACCAGCACATCGTACAAATCACCTACACCTGTGCCGCTTAAATGTGTATGACTGAAACCAACAATTGTTTTTTCTTTATAATTATAGGCAGATGCCGGATCTTCAGGCGCATCAAACACATCCGGACTCAACTGCACCATACCAAAAGGCATACAGGCACCGGGAAAAACACTGCCCGATAAACTATTGGTATCTGTTGATGCAGTTCCGATAAAAGGATTTACATATTGCGTAAAATCTTTTTTATTACTTTGAGAAAACGCGGTGGTGAATACCAATGAAAAAATAATTGAAGCGATCAGTTTCATAATTATGCATTGAGTAATATTTCTAACCTGGCAGCAAGTTTTTCTGCGTTGGGCAACATGGCTTTTTCTAAAATTATATTCATAGGTACAGCCGGTAAATTAAGCGCTCCCAAAACTTCCACAGGTGCATCTAAATACCTGAAACAACTTTTAGAAATTCTCCCCGCCAATGCCTCAGCAAAGGAATTATCCTGCTGCTCTTCGGTTAGTATTAAACATTTTCCATGTTTTTTTACAGTTGCAAATACAAGTTCTTCATCCAACGGAAATAAAGTACGCAGATCGATGATCTCGATTTGTCCTGTAAAGTTTTTAGACGCAGCCTTTGCCCAATACACACCCATACCATACGTGATGATGCAACAGCTTTCGCCACTATCTATATAATCTTCATCTGCCTGTAAAACAATATTTCCTATTCCCAGTGGAATAATATAATCTCTTGAAGGCTCAATACATTTTGCTTCTTCGGTACCGGGTACTTTGCTCCAGTACAAACCTTTATGCTCAAGCATCACCACGGGGTTGGGATCCAGGAAAGCAGCTTTTAATAACCCTTTCATATCTGCCGCATTGCTGGGATAAACTATTTTAATTCCTTTAATAGTTAGCAATGTACTTTCAACACAACCACTGTGATAAGGACCACCACCACCATAAGCACCAACAGGTACTCTTATTAAAGTTTGAATGGGAAATTTTCCACAACTTAAATAACAGCTTTTAGAAATTTCTGTTACTAATTGATTTAAACCCGGATAAATATAATCGGCAAACTGCACTTCCACAATTGGTTTTGCGCCAACGGCACACATACCAACTGTGGAACCGATTATATAAGCCTCCTGTATGGCCGTGTTAAACACACGGTGATCGCCAAATTGCTCAGCCAGTGTTGCAGCTTCCCTGAAAACACCGCCAAGCCTGCGTCCTACATCCTGTCCGTAAAAAAGTGATTCGGGATGATCTTCCATGATTTCCCTGATGGCAAAAAGACCGGCATCAACCATTAATATTTTTTCTTTATCCGCCGGAGCACGTTCTCCTTTTTCTTCGGTAA
>JANNYY010000235.1:0-5422 GCA_031410355.1 Chitinophagaceae bacterium
GGCAGGGGATTGGACTGGCGTTAAGAGGCCTGCGCCCGATTGCCGAAATTCAGTACCTCGATTATTTATTGTACGGGCTGCAACCGCTCAGCGATGATGTTTGTACAACACATTTTCGCACAGCAGGCCAGCAAAGCTGCCCGTTGATTGTAAGAACAAGAGGCCACCGGCTTGAAGGTATCTGGCACAGTGGCTCACCCATGGGTATGATCATTAATGCACTCAGGGGCATGTATGTATGTGTGCCGCGTAATATGGTGCAGGCCGCAGGCATGTACAATACTTTATTGCAAAGCAACGATCCGGCGCTGGTTATTGAATGCCTGAATGGCTACCGGTTAAAAGAAAAATTGCCATCAAATTTAATGGCTTACACGGTGCCGCTGGGTGTGCCGGAAATTGTAAAAGAAGGAACCGATGTTACCATTGTAACCTACGGCTCTACCTTACGTATTGTTCTGGAAGCAACCGAAACACTTGATAAATTGGGCATCAGTTGCGAAGTGGTGGATGTGCAGACCTTATTGCCTTTTGATATCAATCATAAAATTGCAGCATCTTTACAAAAAACCAACCGCATTGTTTTTATTGATGAGGATGTGCCAGGCGGCGCAGCCGCTTATATGTTTAATAAAGTGATGGAAGAGCAGGGCGGTTATAAACATTTAGATGTTTCTCCACGAACTATAACCGGCAAAGCACACCGGCCTTCCTACGGCAGCGATGGAGATTATTTCAGCAAACCAAATACAGAAGACATAGTTGCAGTAATTAAAGAAATGATGAGTGAGTAATTATTCAGCCTGATCAACATGATTGCTTATGATTGATTTCGGTTTTTTGCACATAATTGATATTTTAGGTACTTTCTCATTTGCAGTATCGGGCGCTTTTTTCGCCATGGAAAAAAAGCTTGATCCCTTTGGTGTGCTCATACTTTCTTTTGTAACAGCTATTGGCGGCGGAACGCTTCGTGATATAATGATTGGTAACCTGCCGGTTGGCTGGCTGCGTGATGAAACAGCAACAATTGTAATTTTTGCAGGCGCTATGGGCAGTATGTTTTTTAGTCAGTGGCTTAAAAAAATAAATGCCACTTTGTTTTTGTTTGATGCTTTAGGCCTGGGGCTGTTCACCATTATTGGTATTGAAAAAGGGATAGAATTAAATTTCAGTGCAGGCGTATGTATTGCTTTGGGAACCATTACTGCAAGTTTTGGTGGTGTAATAAGAGATGTACTTTTAAATAATGTTCCACTTGTTTTTCGCAAAGAAATATATGCGCTGGCCAGCATTATCGGCGGTCTTTTTTATTATGTTTTATATCACAGCAGCATGAACAATGATGTGGCAAAAATCATCTGTATTCTTTTGATCTTGATTATACGTTTGCTGGCTGTAAGGTATAAACTTTCGCTCCCTTTAATTTATTCAAAAAAGAAAAACAATGAAACTGACGATCTACCAGGTTGATGCTTTTACTGATAAACTTTTTGGCGGCAATCCTGCAGCAGTAATTCCGTTGGATAAGTGGCTGGATACGGGACTTATGCAGAAAATTGCATTGGAAAATAATTTGAGCGAAACGGTTTTTATAGTACCGTGTAATAAAGCTGATGCCAATTATGATATCAGGTGGTTTACGCCTGAAGTAGAAATAAATTTGTGCGGCCACGCAACTTTAGCAAGTGCCTGGGTACTGTTTAATATTTTGAATTTTGATAAGCCTGAAATACGGTTCAATTCAATGAGCGGCATATTAAAAGTTACTAAAGAAGATGATCTGATTTGTATGGATTTCCCTTCCTGGAAACCGGAACGGCTGGATATTTACCCCGATGAACTTTCAGCAATATTAAATTATGAAGAGTTTGTTGCAGTGTACAAGCACAGGGATATTTTGGTTGAATTTATGAATGAAGATGCAGTAAAAAACTGCAAACCCGATTTTTCGCTCATGAAAAAGCATATTGATAAAATGATCATAACAGCACCGGGTGCTAAACGGTCTGAAGTTCCGTTTGACCGTTTGGCAAAATCCACCTGGTCAGACGGGACGTCAGACCATGTGGATTTTGTTTCCCGTTTTTTTGCACCCGGGGCTGGTATAGATGAAGACCCTGTAACCGGCTCGGCTCATTCACAGTTAATTCCTTTCTGGGCCGAAAAACTGGGTAAGAATAATTTGCATGCACTGCAATTATCAACACGTGGGGGAGAACTTTGGTGTGAGCAAAAAGCAGACAGGGTGATCATGAAAGGGAAAGCAGTATTTTACATGAAAGGAGAAATACATTTGAATGAAGAGTGAATATTGCTGGTTTTAAAATAGCTGACATAATACACAATAATTATGTAAAGCATCTATCATAAAGAATTAGTTTTTGCCTGCAATAACCAAAGTATTAATTCAAAACCCTCTGTGCCTTATTTATCACCCAGCTTATCGTACACTTTTTGTATGTCCTTTAATTTAACAATATAAATACTGCGGCCATGCGTTCCAATTACCAGTTCATTTTCTCTTTGCTGCACAGCCATATCATGCACCGGCACACGGGGCAGGTTATTATCCAGGGTCATAAATGTTTTGCCCATGTTAAATGATGCATACAATCCATTATCGGTGCCAACATAAATAATATTTTCTTTCTTAGGGTCTTCTGTAACTACATTTATTGGTTCCATAGGCAGATCATCTCCTAATTGCATCCACGTAGTTCCATAATCTTCACTAACAAATAAATAACTGCCAAAGTTATCGTTGCGGTAACCGTTTAAAGAAGCATACACTCTTCCTTCTTTAAAAGCAGAAGGGGCAACACGGCTTACATAAAGCCCCTGTACAGCCTTTGGCAGGCTGCCACTTATTTTTGCCCAGGTATAACCGGCATCTTTGCTTACCTGTATATTGCCGTCATCGGTGCCAACATATATCAATCCAAATTTCAATGGCGATTCAACAAGTGTTGTGGCCGTACCAAAAGGAACATCGCCGGGTATGCCGCCATTGGTTAAGTCGGTACTCAGCACTTCCATGTTATCGCCTTTTTGTAAACTGCGGTGAAATTTATTGGTGGCAAAATAAAAAACATCCTGGTTGTGCCTGCTAAGCCAGATAGGCGTTTGCCAGTTAAACCTGTATTTTGCTTCGCCCAGATCGGGCCGCGGATAAATAAACAAACGCTTTCCTCCATCTGTACTTCTTCTTCCATAAAAACCAAACTGCGATCCAGTATAAGCAGTTTTATTATCTCTTGTATCTATCTGCACCTGCATACCATCGCCGCCGCCAATCTGTTTCCACGGATACACGCCTTCATAATCCCATTGGTCGTTATCTTTTGTAGTAGCCGGGCCAAACCAGGTTCCGTTATCCTGGATACCACCATAAATATTATAGGGCTTTGCATCATCAACCGTTATTTTATAAAACTGGCCAACCGATGGCGTGTTGGCTTTAAACCAATGCTCTCCATTATCGTAGGTAACATTGCAGCCACCATCATTGTAGGCAACCCAGTGGTTGTCTTTATTGGGGTTCATCCAGCAGCCATGCCAGTCGGGATGCGTGGCATCATTATCTGTTGACTCAAATGTTTTTCCGCCATCGGTACTCAGCATTAAATTAAAGCCGCTTATTACCACTTTATCAGCATTGCTATTGCTTACCGATATTTTACCAAAATAATAGCCATACGTAGTGTACAGGTTCAGGCCTTTGGTATTTACTTTTCGCCAGTGGGCACCGGCATCATCGCTGCGGTAAACTTCGCAACCAATGATGGGTGTTTCAAAAAGAGCCGTGTTGGCATCAAAGAGGTAATTATAAATTTCGGTTGGTTTTATCTTGCCCGATTTTACCAGTCCCTTTACACTTACCGCGTTATATTTTTCTTTAAAATTATTGTCAGCCAAAAAACTATCTAATTTATTATTATTAAGATCTGCAAAACTTTCTATAGTAAGGTCTTTAAAATTTTTAAGGACATAATTGGTATCCGTTTTTTTCTGTGCAGTATCGGGCCTGCGGCCCTGGTTATCTAATGTTGCATAAATAATATTTGGGTTAAATGCAAAAACAGCAACACCAATCCTGCCAAGTCCATCGCCTGCAGGAAACCCGCTGCCGGGTGCAGTTATGGGCTTCCAGGTATTGCCACCGTCGGTACTTTTATAAATACCCGATGTTTTTCCGCTCTCTTCAAAATTCCATGCTCTGCGGGTTCGGTACCATAAAGCTGCATATAATTCGTCCGGGTTTTTTGGGTTGATGTCCATATCGGCAGCGCCGGTATTTTCATCTGCAAACAAAGTTTGTTTCCAGGTCTTACCGCCGTCGGTTGTTTTATAAATGCCTCTTTCTTTACTGGGCGAATACAAATGCCCAAGCACGGCAACCCAGGCGATATTTGTATTGGTTGGATGCAAACTTATTTTGCCAATATGCTGGCTTTCCGGCAGGCCGAGATACTCCCAAGTTTTTCCTTTATCAATACTTTTGTAAACACCCAGGCCGCTGTAGGATGACCGGCTGCTGTTAGCTTCGCCAGTACCCACCCAAATGATTCCATCTGCCCAGCTAACTGCAATATCACCAATACTGAAAGCATTTTCTTTATCAAATATCGGCACAAGGCTTTGGCCGTTATTTTTTGTGTACCACAAACCACCCGAAGCATAAGCCACATAAAATTCTGTAGGGTCTGCGGGGTTTACATCCACATCCACAACCCTGCCACTCATTACACTGGGCCCAACATTGCGGAATTTTATACTGTTTAAGCTGGTATCTTTTTCAAGCAATTTTCTTTTTTGTAAACCGTTTAACCGTTCAGCAGCGTTACTGGGTTTTATTTGTGCCTGCGCAGAATTAACAATTAATAAAAGCAGTATTAATGTAATTTTGAAAAAGTTTTTCATCCCAGTTTGTTTTAGTTTGATAGAAGCAGACATTTAAATACAAGATCATGCGAATTTTAAAAATACGGCAATTGTTTGTACTTACCATCTTACAGTTTTTGTTTTTTACAAATGGTATGGCGCAATATAAATCTTATCAATTATCTGCCGAAGGCGATACCCTTAATGCCATTGATAAAAAAGAAATGAAACAGGGAAAATGGGTAATACATGTGGAGCCTTTACGTGGTGAACCTGGTTACGAGGAAGAGGGTGTTTTTAAAGATAATAACAAAGAAGGCATCTGGCGGCAATACAATACCACTGGTGATATTATTGCGGTTGAATTTTACAAACTTGGCGGCAAAGATGGAATTCAGCAATATTATACTTACCTGGGCGATTTAATAAGGGAAGAGTCATGGCGGGCTTATAATCCTGATGCGCCTTTTGATACCGTTGCTGTGTACGGCACAGGCAGTAATGAAATTATTGATTACAAAATTGTAAAAGCAGCAAC
>JANNYY010000236.1:0-5208 GCA_031410355.1 Chitinophagaceae bacterium
CCGCAGGGCCTGTGATTTCGCAAGCTACTATCAACCTGAATGTACTTGTGGCTTTACCCATTACACTTACCAATTTCGAGGTAAGCAAAAAGGATGGATCTGCCTTGCTAAAATGGAGCACTTCATCAGAAAGCAATACGCAAAATTTTGAAGTGGAACACAGCACTGATGGCATTCATTTTTCCACTGCAGGTTATGTAGCGGCGCAAGGTAACAGCAACACTTTTAAGTATTATACATTTGTTCATCAATCGCCGTTGCCCGGACAAAACTACTACCGTTTAAAATTAATTGACCGTGATGGCAAAGCAACATTATTTCCTGTGAGAGCTGTTCAGTTTGATGCAGGTATGTTGCAACCCGTAATTTTTTTACAGAACCCCGTAATGAACAATAACATCCAATTGCAGGTAAATACAACCGGATTAATTCAATTAAAAATATACAACCTGCAGGGCCAAAAACTTCTTACAAAAAATATTAGAACAGCAGCGGGAAGCCGTTCTTTCATAAATCTCCCTCAAGCCACACCAGGTATTTATATTTTAGAAGTAAATAGCAACCAGCAAAGATTTACATATAAATTGCTATTGCAATAACCCAAAGGTAGAAACATGAATAAATCGGTCTGTAAAATTGGGTTTTGTTCGGGCTTGATCGCCTTTATTTCTACAGTGGCGTTTTTTACCGTTCAACTGTTGCAACTTATAGGCGTTCTCATTTATCCATGGGACCAAATTTTGATTTTTGGATTTTCGCTTTGCATAGTTATTCCTTTTATGCTTGAAATGCTTGCACTTCACTACGCAGCACCGCCCGAAAAAAAAATCTGGAGCCATGCGGCTCTAATTTTTACAGTGATGTATGTGATATTTGTTACGGCTAATTATGTTGTTCAATTGGCAACAGTAATTCCTATGACGCTTAAAGGAGCGGCAAGCGAGATTCAGATCCTCAATCAAACCCCGCACTCACTTTTTTGGGACTTTGATGCTATCGGGTACATGTGCATGGGCTTTGCTACATTATTTGCCGTGCCTGTATTTGAAAAACAAGGATATCAAAAGTGGGTGAGATATTCTTTCTTGGCACATGCACTTGTTACCCCTTTGATCGCATTTGTTTATTTCTATCCAACTTTTTCAGATAAGTTACTTCTTCTTGCTATTCCCTGGGCAATTACAGCTCCTGTCTCCATGCTACTCCTTGCAATAATGTTCAGGAAAGATTATAAGATAAGAAATCAAACAACAGACAAAAATCATTGAAACAATTAATTACTTTCGCTGCTTTTGCATATTTAATTTCCTGGGCAATTTGGTTGCCATTATATGGACATATTTTTGGGCTGGCTAACCTGCCAACTTTGCCTTTTAACCACGGTATAGGCGGATTAGGTCCACTAATTGCCTGTTTCATTACAACCTGGATCTTCTTAAAAAAAGAAGGGCTAAAAAATCTGATAGCAAAATGCTTTCAAACAAAACCGCTGGTATACCTGGCTATTGCATTATTAAGCCCTTTTATACTTGCTGTAATTGCGGCAGTAATCAGCTATTTCATTAATAACACTCCAATAAATTTAACCGGGCTTTTTAAGTCTAAAGAATTTCCTCAATTTAATTTTCTGGCATTAATTATTTACAACATTATATTTTTTGGTTTTGGCGAAGAAGTTGGCTGGCGTGGCTTCGTATTACCACGGCTTCAGGACAAATCAAATGCTTTGACTGCCAGTATCCTGTTAACAATATTTTGGGCAGCATGGCACCTGCCTTTATTCTTTTATCGCCCGGGATATACAACAATGAACATGGCAGCAATTTCAGGATGGATTTTCAGTTTGCTCACAGGCAGTATTTTATTAACCTGGTTATACAATTCATCAAGAGGAAGCATCCTGATATGTGCAATTTTTCATTCAACCATTGACATAGCCTTCACAACAGATATGGCCAGCAAAAATATAGTGCTCTATATGGGATTTTTAATTACAGTATGGGGCATTTTAATTGTATTGATTTTAAAACCAAAAAGCCTGGCAAAAATTTCAGCCGTTGGTACGTTAAACACAAAATGAAATATAAAAAAAAGAAAACTTCATGTTACTGATTATATCATTCCTGGGCTTTGTTGCAGCAGCATTAATTATTGGCAAAATAAACCTGTCTATTCAATTTAGCAGAGAAGTTAAACTGTTGTTTTCCCAATCAAAAAATACAACTGGGCAAACATTTTACTATTCACAACTTTTGGGTTTACCTGAACCTGTGCAACGTTATTTCAAACGGGTTTTAAAAGACGGGCAACCATATATCAGTTATGCAAGAATTACACACACCGGGCAATTTAAAACAGGGTTAAATAAAGATTGGATAACCATAAAAGGAGAACAATATGCTACCACAGAAAACCCGGGTTTTATCTGGAAAGGAACGACAGCCATGTTTACAGCCCGTGATATGTATATCGCTGATAAAGGACGATTGATTGTTTCTCTTTTTTCCATGTATAATGTTGTAAATGCCAAAGGCGAACAATATGACCAGGGCGAACTGCTCAGGTGGCTTGGGGAAAGTGTTTTGTATCCAACAAATTTATTACCCGGCGAAAGATTGCAATGGTTTGCCATTGACCCGAATACCGCTAAACTAACATTTAACTACAATGGACTTTCATTGTTTTTCATCATAACTTTTAGTGAAAACGGTGAGATAGCGCAGATGGAAACCAAACGATATATGGATGAAACAAACCTGGAAACCTGGGTTATTAAAGCAGCAGATTACAAAGAAATAAACAGCGTTGCTGTTCCCACTGCTTTTGAAGTATTGTGGAGATTAGCCAAAGGAGATTTCAGTTATGCCAGGTTTAATTTGCAAAGGATAGAATATAACAGGCCTGAACAATTTTAACGTTCAAAAGGAGATACTTTCATCAGCTGAGTACCTCTTTATAGCGCCTGAAATAATATGATAAAGCTCACATGCTGCACTAACCCCACTCATCTAAACTGCACATTTTGTTTTCTATCTTACAAAAAGTAATAAGGCATTAAATGCTGGATCATACTGGCAAGTTTTAATGCATATCCATACACAAATAAAAAAATATATCATGAAAATCTCAAAATTATTAATGACCGGTGCCGCTGCAATATTGATTTTAGGCAGTTGTAAAAAATCCGGTACAGATGATGCACCTGCATCAAGTATGCAGTTCCAGTTAAAAGCTGCCAACCCGCTTGTAGTGGTAAATATAGTGGCCGGGCCAGGGTCAATTCTCTGGACATCAGGATCGGCTGTGGCAACACAGGTAAAACTGGAAGCAAAACAAAATACAAATCAACTGGAGTTTAAGTCTTCGGCTGTACAGCAAATTGACTTGTTTGCTTCTGTTATCACCGGCCTGGGAAACGTTGTTATACCTGCCGGAACTTATACGCAAGTTGAATTTAAGATCACAATAGATCAAATTGGTAATAACCCGGCATTGCAATTGAATGGCCAGTACACCAATGGTACAGGAGGTGTTACACCGGTTGTTTTTAATTTAAATAGTTTATTTGAACTAAAGGCAGAGCAGAATAATGTTACAGTTACCGGAAGTGGCAGCATAACTGCCCTTACTACCCTCGACCTGTCAATTATTAGTAGTGGTATCACACAGGCGCTGTTGAACAGTGCTACAGTTACCAATGGAAAGATCGTTATTGCAGCAACTTCCAATATCAATCTTTACAACATCATTATAAACAACCTGCAGCAGTTTCATCACATTGACGTAACACACCATTAAAATAATATTGTACAGTAAAACAGCAGCATTGACTGCTGTTTTTTTATTTTTTTTTGTAAAATCAACTCCAGGCCAATGCGATAAGTATCGGGTTGCCCAACCATCCTCATCTGATTTGGTACCAAAATGAGTTGATGGAAACTACCAATCTTTTGTTCAGTTCCCATTTTGTCATTTGTGCATACGGTAAAGAATTAATCCAATTAACCAGGGCAATGTGAAGGCCAATAACATCCATTTAAAATTTGAATTGATACTAAAATTTATGCAGGTCATAATCCCTATTGATGAAAGTCCCGTGATTGTTACAATACTAAATGCGCCTTTCAGCCTGTTTTTAAACGAGGTGTTTGCAACGTATACGATCATTAACCCGGTAGCAAAAATGTATCCTCCTAAAACCCAAAATACTTTTTCAAGCCACGCAGATAATCCTGGAACAGCCCCGTTAATAGAAGGTAAAGTGGTACCCATATAAGCAGAATCTTCCGGCAATAAAGGCGGGCGAAGAAAAATAAAATATACGCCCATTACCATACATAACACTCCAGCTAAAACAAGTGCAGCAACTGAGGGTTTAAATAAGTTCTTCCTGTGTTTACCGGTTAAATTTAATTCAAGTTTTCTCTTTGTATCAGTGAGCATATTATTCAAACACCAGTTGCAATACCAATCTGCAAAAAGGAAAGAAAGGATTTTATAATACCATTCTTTTGGTGGAAGGTAACTGATTGAAATTTTTGCGTTAGCTCCGCTTTCAGCTGGAGTAATTTCAAGCCACATACGATACCACGACATAATGATCATTTTGGAATCACCAAATGTTTCCCACTCTTTTAATATGGGTGGTTGCCATTTTGTAACTGTTTCACTAAAATCCATTGTCATTCCCATCATCTTCCCATACCAGCGATATTTTGCACCCACACCGGTTGGGTTTGTTGAAAGTTGCTCTAAGTTCAATTTGCTTCCCATCATCATCATGGAACTTTCAGTCATATGCATTCCTGTTTTGGAAAAATCATCCATCTGGACAAATACTTTGTCAGGCATTGAATGAATGAGTATATTTTTCGTTTTGGTTTTCATACTTAAAGATTTTTTAAAATAAAATCCACCCGTTCTTCCGGCGGAAGCACAGGAACCTGAACGATTGGAAATCCCAAAGATTCGTAAACCTCAACAAGCAATGCATGGATTTTTTTCTGTGCTGCCGCATCTTCAGTCCGGGCATAATCATTCACCAATGGAAGGCAATCAAGAATGAAAATCTTTTTGTAGGAAACAGTGCGCAACGCCTCTTTTAATTTTTCATCTTCTGGAAGATTTAAAAAATGATAATAAGCAAGTGCATCAGGAATTGCACGGTCAAGAAAGACAAGAACATCTGGCAAAATTTGATTCTCCTGC
>JANNYY010000237.1:0-2173 GCA_031410355.1 Chitinophagaceae bacterium
TTGCCGCTCTTCCATCAACACATTGAAAATCAATTATTTGTCATCTCTGTATGTCAAGAAATGAAATTTGACAGTAAAGAAATGAACAGTGTCAGTCAAGAAATGACCAGTGTCAACAGGGAAATTGATTCTGACTATGACGCAATGGCAAAAAGCCTGACGGAAATGAAGTCGGTCAGTTGAGAAATGAATTTTGTCTGCTAAGAAATGAATCGTGTCAATCGAGAAATGAATTTTGTCTGTCGGGAAATGAACTGTGGCGGTTAAGAAATCGACTGTGTTAATCAGGAAATCGATTGTGGCGGTCAGGAAATTGACTTTGTAAAACAGGAAATCACCTGTGTCTATAAAGAAATTAACATTGCTTACGGGCCTGTTCAACAAACTGTGCAATAAATTAAAATGCAGATTATTTTTTTTCTTTTAGCACTTCCTTAATATGATACTCCTGTATCAGCGCAGGGTTCTCCGGCGATAAGGTAAAGTAAACTTCTATATCTGTTTTCTCTCCTTCAATAATAAAACTGCCACGCAACTGGTTCTCGGGCTTTGTTGCTTTAACTGCAATTATTTTTCCTGCTTTTGCATACAGATCCCTTGCATATTTTTTCAACGTATCAATGGGATAATCAGGAAAAAAATTCTCTGCAAAGATGCCGCTTTGCTCAGCATTGTTCCAATCAGGTAAAATTTTAAGCAATTCATTTTTGCGTTGCTCCAAAATTTTTGATGGCACCATTTGCCTGGGTTGCAGGCCGGCAATTTTAATTAAAGTATCCAGCACCCGCAGGTTTATAGGAGTCATGGGGGCATAGGTACGGTTTGCAAAAGCCATTACACCAATACCATAATCGGGCATAAAGCGCCACTGGCTGCCAAAGCCGGGCAGGCCGCCACTGTGGGCAATATAGGTTTTACCATCGCAATCTTTCATCCAGCCTAAACCATAGCAATAGGCAGCGGTGATGGCGCAGGTTCTGCCATCGGGGAAAGTATATGCCGGGTTAAAAGTATGCCAGCGCCAGGGATGATGCATCTCCCTCACCGAACTTCTTTTTATTGGCCCTTCATCTTTTGCATTGTTGGGCGGCCAGGCACTCATGTGAAAAGCCATATAATTTGCAAACTCATCAATAGAACTGATCATGGCACCCATGGCACCCCAGCTTCCATCTTTTGGATCATGAAGTAATGTTTCTTCATTCCATTTTTCATTTAACCAACGGTAACCATGAGCCAGTTTATCAGCAGCAACATCGCCATACTCATAGGTTGTTGTTTTCATGCCCAGTGGTTCTAAAATATTTTTTTTGATATAGTCCTGGTAACGCATGCCGCTAACTTTTGTGATAATTCTTCCCTGCAGGGCAAAACCTAAATTGCTGTATTCATAAGCAATGCCCGGCGGGTTTGAAAAACTAATTTGTTTGCCGATAAATTCCATCAGGTCTTTATCGCTATCTGCAAGCTGCCTGTCGCCCCAGGGATTGTCTTCGGGAAAGCCTGCACCATGCGTCATTAAATGGCGAATGGTAATTACAGGCGCATCTGCTGTTGGGTATTTTAAATTTTTTAATTCAGGAATATATAAATAAGCAGGGTCATCTAAATTCAGTTTTCCTTCATCACGCAATTTTAAAATGGCCATGCAGGTAAAGCTTTTACTCATGGAGGCAATGCGGAACAGTGACGAAGATGTTGCCGCTATTTTCTTTTCAACATCGGTATAACCATAACTGTTTTTGTACAGCAACTGCCCATCAACTACCAGCCCAAAAGAAATTGCAGGGAAATGATTATCTGCAGCATATTTTTTATACAGGCTGTCAATTACTGCAAATGCAGTTTTTATTTTCTCCAGCCGGCCAGTATCTGTAAAAACAGCAGGCATATAAGAGCTGTCGTACAAAGTAGTTGCCGGGCCTTTTTTATTTTCTGTTTGATTACAGGAAATGCAAAGAGTAAGGATCGAAATAAATAAAAAATATTTTCTCATCTGGCAGTAATTTTTAGCTGGATAAACAGGAAACTGAAAGTACTGAAATAAAATCGAAATTTATCCATACAAAACAATACAGCTACATTGTGTTAAGACCTTATAGGTTTTTAAAAACCTATAAGGTCTCTGAGAAACTTTTTCTAAGACTAAATATTAAGGGAATTATTTTTTTAC
>JANNYY010000238.1:0-17134 GCA_031410355.1 Chitinophagaceae bacterium
TCCTCATGCAGCCTATGCGGCCATGGTTGCCCGGCTGGATAAATACGTAGGCGAAATTGTTGCAGTTATAAATAAAAAAGGTATGGCCGAAAATACCATGATCATCTTTACAAGTGATAACGGGCCGCACCGGGAGAAAGGGGGCGATCCAGTATTCTTTGGAAGTGCCGGCATTTTTCGGGGTATAAAAAGAGATTTGTATGAAGGAGGCATCAGGGAACCCATGATCATTTCCTGGAAGGGGAAAATAAAAGCCGGTTCACAATCAGATCATGTAGCTGCTTTGTGGGATTTTTTTCCAACCTTTCAGCAAATGGCTAATGTACCGGTAGCAAAAAATATTGATGGTATATCTTTATTACCGGCATTGATGAATAAGCGCCAACCAACACATGATTATTTATATTGGGAATTGCATGAATCGGGTGGAAAGCAGGCGGTACGCTGGAAAAACTGGAAAGCTGTAAAGTTGAATGTTAGTACAGAAAATGCAGGGGCTATCGAATTGTACGATCTTGCTAAAGATCCTTCAGAGAAAATAAATGTGGCGGCGCAAAATGAAACCATCATCAAACAAATGGAAACTTTTATGCAAAAGGCTCATGTTAAAAATAACGACTGGAAATTATTTCCTGCAGAAAAATAAAATTATGAATAAGCTGATATTATCGGGTTGTTTTTTATTGATTACTGTTTTGTGTAATGCACAGTCAGACAATGTGTATATGTTTTCTTATTTCAAAAATAACGGGCAGGATGGATTACACCTGGCATACAGTTACGATGGCTATACATTCACTGCATTAAAACATGACAGTTCTTTTTTAAGGCCCATGCTTAGTAAAGATAAATTGATGAGAGACCCCTGCATTATTCGTGGAGCCGATAATCTTTTTCACATGGTATGGACGGTAAGTTGGACCGACCGGGGAATTGGCTATGCTTCATCACCTGATCTGATTCACTGGAGTGAGCAACAATACATTCCTGTAATGGCGCATGAAGACTCTGCAAAAAACTGCTGGGCACCAGAGATAACTTACGATGCAAAGAAAAAGCAATACATGATTTATTGGGCCACCACTATACCCGGTAGGTTTGCAGCAGGCGATACCGCCGGTGATGGAAAATACAATCACCGCATGTATTTTGTAACTACCAAAGATTTTAAAACCTACAGCAAAGCCAAACTTTTATACAACCGCGATTTTAATGTGATTGATGCAACTATTCAGCAAAACGGAAAACAGTTTGTAATGTTTTTAAAAGACGAAACAAAAACGCCGCCGCAAAAAAATATCCGCATTGCAACAAGTAAAAATTTATATAAAAATTACAGCCGGGCATCTGCAGCCATTACCGGAAAATACTGGGCCGAAGGCCCAACAGCTATTAAGATCGGTGAAAACTGGATCGTTTATTTTGATAAATACACCGAACATAAATACGGTGCCGTAACATCAACCGACCTGGTAAACTGGGCAGATATTTCGGATAAGATAAGTTTTCCGAAAGGGACACGGCATGGAACAATATTTACCATTACAAAGGAGGAGTTTGGTAAGCTAATTGGTCAGTAAGAATTTGCAAAAGATACTTAATCCTTTTATAAACATCAGGCATAATAAGGTAATAAGGTTTGTAGATTCTGGTTGCTATTTTCTACTAAGGTTTAAATCCCGACTTCACATTCAGCCTGGTATTATCTTTAAATTGTTTTCAACCTTAGTAGAAAGCGATAATCTTTATGAGCAACCTTATTACCTTATTCAGTTATGAAAATTGAGTTTTTAAATTGATCAAATTGACTTTTTTGCAAGGTTATTGCCTGGGCAGGATACATCAGGACGCTCCAACAACCCTAAAAATTTACATTTAAGCATATTTATAAGTTCATTTTCGAACTCTACTAAACGATTTTCTTGCATGAAATATTTACAACTGATAGCGGTTGCCAGCCTGCTGTTTATTTTTTCTTCTTCACTTTTTTCGCAAACAGTAAATAATGGTTTCACTCAATCACAGATAGATAGTGTGCGTAATTCGGTAACCGGTTTATCGGGGCCGGGCAAGCCGGTGGTTGGCAATGGCGTTGGTGGCTGGCGCAGCGGCTCTGCAGGCGTGATGTACAGTGGCTCATATCCCGAAACCGGCTGGACAACAATGCCTCCCGACAAAACTTCCGGATCTGTAATAAAAAATGGATTACTGCCACCCATAAAACCTTTAATGGAACTGCATTTAAGAGATGCAGTGATCTGTGTTGGTGGAGATGGTAATTATTATCTTACCGGCTCATCAGGTAATAATATCTGGGCATGGGCCGAAGGAGTGGAGATATGGAAATCATCCGATCTGAAAACCTGGAGTTATCTCGGTTTGGTTTGGAGTATTGAAAAAGACGGTATTTGGGAAAAAGAATGGCAGAACCTGCATGGCAAACCTGCGAGAGCATTGTGGGCTCCCGAGCTGCATTATGTAAAAGGAAATTATTTTATAGTGTTGAGTATGCCGCCAACCGGCATCTCTATTCTTAAAAGTACTACCGGAAAGCCCGAAGGACCATACATTCATGCCACAACAATAACCGATAAACCCTTTGTAAGAGGTATTGACCCAACACTTTTTCAGGATGATGATGGCAGCGTATATTTTACCTGGAGCGGTGCAAACAAAATTGCAAAAATGAAAAATGATATGAGTGATATTGCCGAACCCTTTCGAAATATTGTTTTACAAAATCCCGATCATGATTCCCTGCATCATTCTGTAAAATGTATGAAACGTGGCTCTAATGACCTGGGGCATGAAGGAGCAATTTTATTTAAAGCCAACGGTAAATATTATTTGGGTGCTGCTGATGAATATGAAGGCCGTTATTCCAGTTGTGTGGCTATGGCAGATAACATTTACGGGCCATACACAGGTCGTCATGAATCGGTGCCCTGCGCTGGCGGTGGCAATTTTTTTAAAGATAGAAAAGGAAACTGGTGGGCTACCTTTTTTGGTAATGATGATCAAAGTCCCTGGAGAGAGAAGCCAGGCATTGTAAAAATTGATTTTGCAAAAGATGGAAAAATTATTGTTGCAAAAGATCAAGAATTATCACAGCGGCCACAACCCGATAAAATAATTGAAAACAATGGTTTAAAAGGTAATTTAAATGTGCATGACCCGGTAATGATAAAGCAGGGAGATACTTACTATATTTTTTCTACCGGCATGGCTGTTAAAACTTCTAAGGATAGAATTAACTGGACAAATGCCGGGAGTGTATTTGGACGTGACAGTATAAAATTTAACTGGTGGAAAGAAGATATCAAAGAAAAAATCGGCTTGTGGGCACCCGATATTCATTACAGCAATGGAAAATATTATTTGTACTATTCGGTATCTGCCTGGATGAATTTTAATTCAAGTATCGGCCTTGTTACCAATACCACATTGGATAAAAATAACCCGGCATACAAATGGGTTGATGAAGGACAGGTGATCAGTTTTAAAAACGGCGGCAGCGGCGTAAATGTAATTGACCCGAATGTTTTTATTGATAAGGATGGAAAAAATACCTGGCCTATGGTTCTTACAAAGCAGGTTTGCGTTTGGTAGAACTGGATTACAAAACCGGCAAACTAAAAAAAGACCCGCCTGATATTACTACATTAACCACTTCACTTGGCGAAGGCGTGTTCATCATTAAAGGCCCTAAGTATTATTACATTTTTGCATCAAGAGGCAGATGCTGTGCAGGAGACAGCAGCACTTACCAGATTGTAATGGGGCGGGCAGAAAATGTAAAAGGACCATATCTGAATAAAGAAGGGCAGCGTTGGGTAGATAATAAATACAGCCTTTTCCTGGCAGGCGATACTACCGAACCAGGCCGTGGGCACAATGGTTTTTTTACAGAACATGACACTACATTTATTGTGTACCATGCTTACACTCATGCTCAAAAAGGTGCATCGTTGCTAAATATAAAACCCATGTATATTGATGAAGATGGATGGCCAGCCATCTTTAATACAAATCGTTTATTTAAGCGGGAATATTAGCTAAGAGGACAAAAGAGAAAAAGAGAAAATTGATAAACAATACGCTTTCAACTCTTTTTCTCTTTTGACCTCTTAGCCTAAAAATAAAAAATGGATTACCACCCAAACTGATTCAATAATTGTAAATTCCATCATGAAAAAAATCATCCTCCTTATTACCTGCATCTTTCAAATTGCATTGGCTCATGCACAAACATCTGTAAGAGAAAAATTATCATTAGATAATGGCTGGCGTTTTTTGCAGGGTGATATTGCCATGCCGGTTATTAAAGGACAGGATATGAGTTATGGCAATGCTAAAGCCGGCAAAGCCTGGGGCGCTGCTGATCCTAAATTTGATGATACCGAATGGCAATTAATAAAACTGCCGCACGATTGGGCCGTTGATAATCCCTATGACTCAGCAGAAAACTCAAACCAGGGCTACCGCAAACGTGACATAGGTTGGTACAGGCGTAACTTTAAAGTTGACAAGGCAGACAGAGGCAAACATTTGGAATTACAGTTTGATGGTATTGCAACGCATTGCACGGTTTGGGTAAATGGCACCATCATGCACCGCAATTACTGTGGCTACACTTCTTTTTATATTGACATTACCGCCATGGTAAAATATGGAGATGATATAAATAACATTGCCATAAAAGTAGATGCCATTACACAGGAAGGCTGGTGGTACGAAGGCGCAGGCATGTACCGGCATAGCTGGCTGGTAAAAACTTCGCCGGTGCATATTATTACGGATGGTGTGTATGCTCATCCTGTAAAAAATGTAAACGGTTCATGGACAATTCCTGTAGAAGCAACGATTGAAAATTCAGGAAAAACGCCTGCCAGTGTGGAAATTGAATCTACCTTGTTTGATAAAACAGACAAACAAATTGTGCAGGGTAAAACAACTGCAACCATCGCTGCTTTGGATATGGCTGTGGGTAAATTTTCTTTACCTGTTATAAACCCAGCACTATGGACACTGGAAGAACCAACTATGTATAAAGTAAGAACTGTCGTTTCTTCCAACGGAAAAGCCGTTGATACTTTTTTTACAACCTGCGGTTTTCGTACCATAAAATTTACAACCGATTCTGGTTTTTATCTCAACGATAAATATGTAAAGATAAAAGGCGTTTGTAATCACCAGGATCATGCCGGTGTTGGCGTGGCCGTGCCAAATTCTTTGTGGGAGTTTCGTTTAAAAAAATTAAAAGAGATGGGTGTTAATGGTTACCGCTGTTCACACAATCCCCCGGCAGCAGAGTTTTTAGATGCCTGCGACCGAATGGGAATTTTAGTGATGGATGAGAACAGGAACTTTAATGCATCGCCGGAATATATGCGGCAGTTGGAATGGATGGTGAGAAGAGATCGCAATCATCCAAGTGTTATTTTATGGAGTGTGTTTAATGAAGAACCGGTGCAGGGCACCGAGATCGGTTACGAAATGGTGAGACGTATGAATGCGGAAGTGAAAAAATTAGATACCAGCAGGCCCGTTACTGCCGCTATGAGTGGTGGCTTGTTCAGCAGCTTAAATGTTTCTCATGCTGTTGACGTGATGGGCTTTAATTACCAGATACGTGATTACGACCGCTTTCATAAAGAGCATCCGGATTTGCCTATAACCAGTTCAGAAGATGTATCGGGTTTAATGACCAGGGGCGAATATAAAACTGATAAAAAAAAACACGTGATTGGCTCTTACGATACCGAAAATCCAAGCTGGGGCGCAACGCATCGTGTTGCCTGGAAAGCTGTTGCAGAGCGGCGTTTCTTAGCCGGTTGCTTTATATGGACAGGTTTTGATTACCGTGGTGAAACACAACCGATGGAATGGCCCACAGCCAGCTCAAGCTTTGGTACTATGGATCTTTGTGGATTTCCAAAAACTGCTTTTTATATTCACCAGGCACAGTGGGTGCTTGATAAACCCATACTGCACCTGGTACCGCATTGGAACTGGGCTGCAGACAGTGTTGGAAAAAATATAAAAGTGTTGGCATTGAGCAATGCTGAAAATGTAAAGCTGTATCTAAACGGAAAATTAATTCAGGAAGCGCCGGTTGATAAATATGAAATGGTTACCTGGCAGGTTCCTTATCAGCCTGGTAAATTAGAAGCGGTTGGTTTTGTAAAAGGTAAAGAAGTTTCACGCTTTAAAGTAGAGACAACAACTGAGCCTGTAAGTATTGAATTAATACCTGATAGAAAAACAATTGTTGGCGATGGTGCCGATGCAGTACCAATAACTGTAAGGGTGTTGGATGCAAAAGGCCGCCCGGTGGAAACAGCAAACCTGCCCATTGAATTTGAAGTAAGCGGTGCAGGAAATATTATTGGCCTGGGTAATGGAGATGCAAATAGTCATGAGCCCGATAAAGGAAACAAGCGCAGTTTATACAATGGATTGGCACAGGTTATTCTGCAGAGTAAAGTAAACGGTTCAGGCCAATTAATTCTTACAGTCAAATCTGGAAACCTGAAACCAGCAACAATTATTATCAATGTAAAAGATACGGTTCAAATACCGGTTGTTGCCTTGGCCAATCCTTATTTGGTTTTGGATAGATGGCGGGTATCTCCATTTTCAGTAAGCCGTCCAGATCCCAATATTGAATTAGCCAGTTACGATCAAAATACCTGGCAGCCTTTTAGAGGAAATCAGTTGCAAACCTTTGCCGATGGCACCTTTGCCACTTATCGCACCACATTTAAACCTTATGCTGCACAAAGAACAAACGGTGGAAAATTAATATTGAAAGCTGTAACCGGCAAGGCAGAAATATGGATTGATAAAAAATTAGTTGCTACAAAAACAACGGTTGAAGCTGCTGATATGATTGTTCCTTTTCCAGCATCACCAAATGAACAAAAATTAAATGTGCTTATTGAAACAGAGAAAGGCCAGAAAGCTGGATTGGGAGGAATAGTAACAGTTAATGCATTGGATTAAATAACGATTACCAGGTCATTGAAAATAAAAGCCCTGGTTAGCATTGTAAATTATTAATACCGGTACATGAATAAATTCATTAAAATTCTTTTTTTCTGCTTTCTTGCAGGCTCACTTACAACGCAGGCGCAGGAAACAATCATTAAATATTTATCCGGTACTGATAAAGACCATACCGTTACGTGGGATTTCTTTTGCACCAAAGGAATGAGAAGCGGCAACTGGACAAACATTCCTGTTCCATCAAACTGGGAGTTGCAGGGTTTTGGTGCATATAATTACGGCCACGATGAAAAGGAAAAAGGTAATACTAAAAAGAAAAGTACCGAACTGGGATTTTATAAATATAAGTTTATGGCGCAAAGAACGTGGGCTAATAAACAAGTAGTGTTGGTTTTTGAAGGCGTGATGACGGATGCTGAAGTGAAGATCAATGGCCAGTCTGCCGGGCCGGTACACCGGGGAAGTTTTTACCGTTTTCAATACAACATCACCAATTTATTAAAAGCAGGCACGCTTAATTTACTGGAAGTAACGGTAAACAAAGTAAGTGCCGACAGCACAGTAAATAAAGCAGAAAGAGAGGGCGACTATTGGGTATTTGGGGGAATTTTTCGCCCGGTGTATTTAAAAATTTTACCAGAGTCATTTATTGAACGGGTTGCCATTGATGCACGTGCAGACGGAAAATTTGCGATGGATGTTTTTGCAGAAAATATAAAAGCCGGTGATGAAATAACAGCACAGGTAAAAACATTAAAAGGATTAAAAACAGGAACTGCTTTTTCAACTATAGTAAAAGATCCGGCTGATAAAATTTTTGCAGAACAAACCTTTGAGCAACCTGCAACATGGAATCCGGAATTTCCCAACCTGTATAAAGTAGAAGTAAGTATCCGCCGCAACAAACTACTCATTCATACATTTCATCAGCGTTTTGGTTTTAGAACGGTGGAAGTTAAAAAAGGCGATGGCATTTACGTTAACGGGCAAAAAATAATGATGAAAGGTGTTGACAGGCACAGCTTCTGGCCCGAAAGCGGCAGGGCATTAAGCCGCAAAATTCATTTGATGGATATTGGTTTGATGAAGGATATGAACATGAATGCGGTACGTATGTCGCATTATCCGCCCGACCCTGAATTTTTAGATCTGTGTGATTCCCTCGGGTTATTTGTACTGGATGAACTTGCCGGCTGGCACCAGCATTATGGAACAGCTGTTGGAAGAAAATTAGTAAAAGAAACGGTTATACGTGATGTAAATCATCCTTCTATAATTTTTTGGGATAATGGTAACGAAGGCGGATGGAATACGGAGCTTGATAATGACTTTGCTTTATACGATCCGCAAAAGCGCACTGTTTTGCATCCCTGGAGTAATTTTAATAACGTGGATACAAAACACTATCCTGATTACAGCTACGTTGAAAGAGCCGCAGAAAAAAATGATATTTTACTGCACACAGAAATGATACATGGCTTGTATGATGGCGGCCATGGGGCAGGCCTGGAAGAATACTGGAATCTGATGAAAAAAAATCCCCGCCATGCCGGAGGTTTTTTATGGGTGCTTGCAGATGAAGGCGTAATAAGAAAAGATTTGAAAGACAGTATTGATACCGATGGTAATCATGCGCCGGATGGCATCGTGAGCCCGTACCGGGAAAAAGAAGGCAGCTTTTACACGATCAAAGAAATATGGAGCCCGGTGCTGGTAACAAAACCTGTACTGGATAAAACGTTTACCGGAAAACTGGCTATTGAAAATGATTATATCTACACAAACTTATCATCCTGCAGGTTCAGTTGGCAGTTAATAAAATATCCTGCGCAGCAAGAAAATAAAACAGGATACAGTTTAATGGCTTCCGGTAAACCGGCCATGGCATTGGCTCCTAAACAAAAGGGGGAACTTCAAATAAATTTACCGGCAAACTGGAACAATGCCGATGCTTTACGTTTTACAGCTACAGATTTTTATGGCCGTGAATTATACACCTGGGTATGGCCAATAAAATCAGCAGCAGATGTTGCAGAAAAAATGATTGATCAGGCTAAGCGTATTGCTGATATAAAAGATTTCAATCCCATTACAGAAGAATTGAAAGGGAATATTTATTCCATCTTAAAGCATGCAAACCGTTTTGATTTTAATATAACCACCGGTTATCTTGAAACAGTTTTCAAAAATGGCAGATCAATTTCTTTTGGTGCCGGACCGGTACTGGCAGGTGTAAAACAAACGCTTCAAAAATTCAGTCATTATAAAACAGATAATAGTTTTATTGTTGAAGCAGATTATACAGGAGATGCAACACTGCATGTAAAATGGATATTTACTGCAGGCATGCCGGTAAAATTAGAATACAATTATACGCAAACTGCCCCTGCTAATTTTTATGGTATCACATTCAATATAGATGAATCAAAAATTACAGGCGTAAAATGGCTTGGTGATGGCCCGTTTCGGGTTTGGAGAAACAGGCTGAAGGGTGTAACATTAAGTGTTTGGGAAAAGAAATACAATAACGCCATAACTGGCGAAACCTATGGATATCCTGAGTTTAAGGGTTATCATGCCAATATGTATTGGGCAACTGTACAATCAAAATTGTCTTCCTTTTCTGTTTATACAAATAGCGAAGGGTTGTACTTGCAGTTATTTAAACCAGGACTACCAAAAACTACCTTTATACCGCATGTTAACCCTCCGTTTCCTGAAGGAAGCATCGGGTTTTTAAATGCCATTGCGCCCATTGGTACAAAATTCAGGGCAGCAAATACAATGGGCCCGCAAAGCCAGTTAAACGATCCTTCAAAAGAAATTGTGAAAGGGAATTTGTGGTTTGTTTTTTAAGATCTGTTTTGTTTGAATAAAGAAAGCTGATAATGAAAGTAAGTTTTGTTTTATGTTGCATTAGTCTTTTACTATGTGTGCAAACTTCTTTTGCCCAGCAAACTCCGCAATGGGGCAATTGGCAAACCTGGGGCGACCAGGGCGATGGCACTTATCAAAATCCCATTTTGCCCGGCGATTACAGCGACCTTGACTGCATTCGTGTGGGAGCGGATTATTATGCGATCTCTTCCACTTTTCAATTCTCGCCCGGCATGATAATACTTCATTCAAAAGATTTGGTTAACTGGAAAATTCTTAGCCATGCAGTAAATGATATTACCCAAATATCGCCGGAGATGAACTGGAATAAAATGAACCGGTACGGAAAAGGCATCTGGGCCGGGGCGATCCGTTATCACGATAAAAAATTCTGGATCTATTTTGGTACAGCCGATGAAGGATATTTTATGACCACAACAAAAGATCCTGCCGGGCCATGGGAGCCGCTGCATCATGTGTTGAAAGAAAAAGGTTGGGATGATTGCTGTCCTTTTTGGGATGATGACGGACAGGGGTATTTTATCGGAACAAATTTTGGCGATGGGTATAAAATACATTTATTTAAAATGACTGCCGATGGTAAAGAACTAATCAAAGAATCGGATAAAGTTATTTACCAGAGTAAAGGAAGCGAAGCCAATAAACTTTATAAAATCAATGGCACTTACTATCATTTTTTCAGCGAAGTAAAAAAGGATGGCCGTGCCATAATGATGGAACGCTCAAAAAGTATTTACGGGCCTTATACAGCAAGAAAACAACTCAGCCATTCGCAAAAAGAATTTCATGAACCCAACCAGGGCGGACTTGTGCAAACAGAAAGCGGCAATTGGTATTTTCTTACACACCACGGCAGCAGCGGAGACTGGAGCGGCCGCATCATGAGCCTGTTGCCGGTAACGTGGATAGATGGCTGGCCAATTATAGGTGAAGCAGGCGCTGATACTATTGGCCGCATGGTATGGTCTGCAATAAAGCCCATCGCAGATAAAAGAAAAATTACTCCGCAAACAAATGATCAGTTTTATAAGGACTTGCTGCCGCCGCAATGGGAATGGAATTATCAGCCACAAAATAATAAATGGTCTTTAACCGAAAGAAAGGGCTGGCTGAGGTTACATGCTTTTAAACCAATAGAACAAAATAATTTATTGAAGGCCGGCAATACACTTACACAAAGAACGTATCGCACCAAATTTAATGAGGCAATCATTAAAGTTGATATTAGTAAAATGGAAGACGGGCAAAAAGCCGGGCTTTGTCATTTTGGTTCTCCAAACTATTCAGCCATCGGTATTGTGTATGATTCGGTTAAAATGATTGAGTATAATGTAAAGGGCGTAATTATAAAAGGCCCCGTAGTTGGTACAGGTATCATTTGGTTAAGATCAACCTGGGGATTTGATGGCAAAAGCCAATACTATTACAGTTTAGATGGAAAAACCTATACTGCATTTGGCGAAATATACCAAATGGCCTGGGGCTCGTACCGTGGCGACAGGATCGGTATTTACAATTACAATAATAAAAAGGATGCGGGTTATGTTGATATATACTTCTTTACTTATCAATTTTAATAAAATAAAACATACAGGTAAAATAATAACTTTAGCTAATTATAAAACCAATTTAAAAACATCCCATGTCAATCTCCAGGAGAAAAATTTTAAAAAGCATTGCATTGGGTATTCCTGCTTTGCAGTTGAACCCGGCTTTTGTTTTAGGAAAAACTACTGCTGTTGAAAATATAAACAATATTAACAGCGTAAATAATTTTAAAGGCGAAGGCTTGTTTGCTCCAACAAGGGCTTCGTTAAAAGCCTATGAAATTCCTGATTGGTTTCGGGAGGCCAAGTTTGGTATATGGGCGCACTGGGGCCCGCAGAGCGCCGTTGAATATGGCGATTGGTATGCCCGTAATATGTATTTGGAGGGGCATAAGCAGAATAAATATCATATCGAAAAATATGGGCATCCTTCAAAGTTTGGATTTAAGGATACCATACCTGCATGGAAGGCAGAAAAATTTGATGCAGATTATTTATTGGGATTATATAAAAAAGCAGGCGCTAAATATTTTATGACAATGGGGGTGCACCACGACAATTTTGATCTCTGGAATTCGAAACACAATAAATGGAACTCGGTAAACATGGGGCCTAAAAAAGATATTGTAGGCCTCTTTAAAAAAGCTGCACAAAAACATGATCTCAAGTTTGCCATCAGCGATCATTTATGGATCTCCTATAAATGGTTTAGCAGCAGTAAAGGCAGCGATAAGGCAGGGCCTTTTGCGGGCATACCTTATGACGGAGCTGATCCAAAAAATTTTGAATACTATGGCAACTGCGAGCAGGTTTTTAATAAGCGGCTCGACTGGAATGAAACCTGGATACCTGGAACCTGGCGCAGGCATTGGTTTGACAGAATGAAGGACCTGGTTGATCAATATGAGCCCGATCTTTTATATTGTGATGGCCACATGCCTTTTGAAGAACATGGACTTGCCCTGCTGGCGCATCTTTACAATAAAAATGCAGCAAAGCATAGGGGAAAAACACAAGCGGTTTATACCAGCAAAAGGGCAGAAGATTGCGATAAAGGAAATGGTATTTGTGTATTTGATGTAGAACGTGGTGTTGTAGATGGTATTTGGCCGCTGGCCTGGCAAACAGATACCTGCATTGGCGACTGGCATTACAATAAAGAAAGGGTGGGCAAATATAAATCGGTAAAAACCGTTGTTGATTTATTGGTTGATATAGTTAGCCGCAATGGAAACCTGATGCTGAATATTCCATTACCTGCAAGTGGTATGCCCGACAGCGATGAAATGAATGTACTGGATGGCATTACCAAATGGATGGCCATAAACAACGAAGCCATTTATGCAACCCGGCCCTGGAAAATATTTGGTGAAGGCCCCTTAACCGATATTGTTAAAAATGAAAAAGAAGTAAACTCTGCATTACAGTTTAACGAAAGCAAACGCAAAACATTTTCTTACCAGGATACCAGGTTTACCACAAAAGGTAAAACCCTTTATGCCTTTTTTATGGGCTGGCCCGATGGCGATGGCAAAGTGATTATAAAATCATTAGGCGATAACAGTCCACAAAAAATTGGTTCGGTGCAAAATGTGGAACTGACAGGATACGGGAAAATAAGTTTTACAAGAGATGCTGAAGGTTTAAAAGTTTCACTGCCATCGCAAAAACCCTGTGAACATGCTTTTGCGTTGAAAATAGATGGATTGGATTTGGTGTAGAAATAATTGGATCAATAAATGTTGATCCCGTAATCATTAAAATTATTTATCAGCAGGATACTTCAGGACGGCTGAATGAAACGGACGGTATAAATTATACCTTCAAACGATGTACATGCTGTATGATTATTTAAGCAAACGATTGCTGCCCGTAGCTTTCTTACTGGGTATTGTTACAATAGCCACAGCCCAGGAAAAAGAAACCCGCAGTTATAAAATTTTTCAATTTCCCACCAACAAAATCCCTGCTATTAATCAGAGCAAAACCGATTGGGAAAATCCTGCAACAGGAACTAGGCAGTTGGTTGATGATAACCATCATACCCCAACTCCCAATCCCAAAAATTCAGAGGTTAAAGCAAAAGGGTTATACAAAGCTTACTTATTTTTAAAAAAATAAAAATTTACAATGAAGAAAAATTTGTTTGCAGGGCTGTTGATGGTAATGGCATGTTTTGCATTTAAAAAAGAAGAAGGGCATAATAATATTTTGGATATCTATCAGCCGCCGGCTTCACCCCGTGCAGTTTATAACTTTAATCCCGGCTGGCAATTTTCTTTTGGCGATACAACCGGCGCAGATAAGCCCGGGTTTGATGATTCAAAGTGGAGCAGCATCAGCCTGCCGCATACCTGGAATGATACAGACACTTATCGTGCATATATCAGTCATGGCGGTGGCGACCAAAGCGAAAAAAGGTTTGGCATTGGTTGGTACCGCAAACATTTTAAATTACCTGCCAGTGCCGATGGCCAAAAAATCTTTTTACAATTTGATGGTATGCGCCAGGCAGGAAGATTTTTTTTAAATGGGCAACCGATTGGCAAACTTGAAAATGGTATCACCGCTGTTGGGTTTGATGTTACCGCATTTGTTAAGTATGGCGGCAAAGACAATGTGATTGCAGTGAAGGTTGATAACAGTCCCGGGTATAAAGAAGAAGCCACTGATACGCCGTTTCAATGGAACTCAAAAGATTTTAATCCAAACTTTGGCGGACTTAACCGCAATGCATCATTGATAGTGGCCGGAAAAATTTATCAAACATTACCGCTTTACAATAATTTAAAAACAACCGGTGTGTATGTTTATCCGGAAGCCATTGACCTCAATAAAAAAACTGCTGATATTAAAGTAGAAGCCGAAGTAGCAAACGAAACCGGTGATTATGCATCTATCAGTTTCTCGGCAATTGTTGTAGATGCGGAGGGAATTGTAAGAGCGAAACTGGAAGGCAACACTTCCGATCTTGTTGCCGGTCAATCAGAAATATTTACTGCCTCGGGCCAACTCAGCAATGCCCGTTTTTGGAATACAGATGATCCGAATTTATACCATGTATATTCTATATTAACAGTGAATGGTAAAGTAGCAGATGTGGTAGATACTAAAACAGGTTTTAGAAAAACTGAATTCAAGGGTGGAGTTGGTACAGGTGGCGTTTGGATAAACGGAAAATTTGTTTGGCTTACGGGTTATGCCCAGCGATCGGCAAATGATTGGGCCGGCCTTGGCGGAGCTTATCCAAACTGGATGCATGATTATACTTTGAAAATGCTGAAAGAAAGTAATGGCAATTATATGCGGTGGATGCATGTGGCGCCGCAACGTGCAGATGTGGAAGCATGTGATAAATATGGTATCGTAGAAGTTTGCCCAGCCGGTGATAAAGAACGTTTGGTAACAGGCAGGCAATGGGATCAGCGTGCCGAAGTAATGAAAGCAACGATGATATTTTATCGCAACAACCCAAGCATTCTTTTTTGGGAAGCAGGCAATACGATAGTAACACCGGAGCAAATGAACCAGATGGTTGCCATGCGAAAAGAACTGGATCCGTTTGGCGGACGTGTGATGGGCACCCGTGATAATGATCTTGCAGAAGAAAATAAAAAGCTTACACCCATGTCGGAATTTTATGGTGTGATGATAGGGCAGGCGCCGCAGACAGATAAAGTTTCGGGCGATGATATTTTTCGTGGTTATAGTATTTCCCGCCGTGATAAAGCACCTTTAATAGAGACAGAAGATTTTAGAGACGAAGCAGGAAGAAATGTATGGGATGATTATTCTCCACCGCATTTTGGCTTTAAACCAAAAAGTGGCATGATTGGTGGCCGCCCGGTTGATACCTGGCATTGGAACTCAGAAACTTTTTGTTTGGCCGCTGCTGCACGCTACAACAGTTATGTAAGCAACAGGATAGATAATACAGACCCGGCACATTCAAAATGGTCGGCTTATTGTTCCATTTATTTTACAGATGAAAATGCTGATGGCCGCCAGCAGGGAAGTTATGTGCTTCGTGTTAGTGGGAAGGTAGATGGCGTTCGCATTCCTAAATCACTTTATTATGTTTCAAGAGTGATGCAGAATGAAAAACCTGATCTGCATATTATTGGGCATTGGAATTATCCCTCAGGAACAAAGAAGACGATGTATGTTGCAGCAACAAAATGTGATAAGGTAGAGTTATTCGTTAATGGCAAATCAATAGGTTCATCAAATAAGCCATACAGTTTTATTGATACTTATGTAAACCCCGAAAAGCCGCAGCAACAAAGGGATACAGTTGGTACACCAACCGGATTAATTTATGCGTTTCCAGATGTGGCTTTTATGCCGGGTACCATTAAAGCTGTTGCAACAAAGAATGGAAAAATTGTTGCACAGCAGGAAATAGAGACGGCTGGCGAAGCAAAGTCAATTAAACTTACGCTGCATACAGGGCCACAGGGTTTGCAGGCCGATGGCAGTGATGCAGCCTTTATTGATGTTGAAGTGGTGGATGCAAAAGGCCACCGCTGCCCAACAGATGAAGAGCGGGTTGATTTTTCTGTAAGCGGACCAGTAATATGGCGTGGGGGATTCAATGCAGCAAAACTAAATACAACAAACAACCTTTACTTAGATACGGAATGTGGTATTAATCGTATTGCTGTCCGTTCAACAGCTACGCCGGGAACAATTACTATTACTGCAACAAGAAAGGGGCTTGCAACCGCTTCAATAAAGATCGAATCAAAGAAGGTTGAAATTATTGGCGGGTTAATGACAGATCAGCCACAGGTATTGCCAGCCGTGGCTTCGCAGAAATAATTTTTTTTGATAACAGGGTAAATATTTTTTTATTAAACAAACAAATTAAATGAACAGCATAAAAAGAATTTTCAAAAAAAATATTTTACAACATCCCTTGTTGTTGATATGCATTATTTCATTGCTTGTTGGCAGTTGCAACTCTTCAAAATCTGTTGGCAGCACAGCAGTTAAAAATTACGATACACGACGTCTTTTATTAAGAGATGAGGGAAAATCGCAACTGAGTTATATAAATATTGCTAACCCGGATAAAAACTGGTATGTAGCAGTTCCGGCGGGCCGGGATATGCAGTTGGTTGGTAATGGCAGGGTACTTATCGGCACAGGAACCGGTTATGAAGAACACGAAATTGCTACCGGAAAAAAAATGTTTGAGTTAACAACTTTTACAGGCACGGTTGCTGCAAGACGTTTGCGAAATGGCAATACATTATTATCCGGAGTAAACTGGCAGGGAAAAAAAGGAATTGTTTTGGTTGAAGTAAACGCAACAGGTACTGTTCTGCGAACAATTAATTATACAGCTTTTGATTATGTGCGGCTGCTGCGTGAGACGCCGTCAGGTAATTTTTTAATTACTTCCAATAAAACCGTTTTTGAAGGTAATGATGCAGGCACTGTTGTTTGGCAGGCTAAAATTATAAGTGCTGTTGATGCACATTCCTGGCAGGCTTTGCGTTTGGCAAACGGGCAAACAATTGTAAGCACAGGCTTCGCAAAAAATTTTCAACAATTTGCTGCCGATGGAAAAATAACAGATTCCATCAGCGGGCCAGCAGAAGTACACCCATATTTTTACGCAGGCTTTCAAATTCTTTCTAACGGCAATTATGTGGTGTGCAATTGGCAGGGCCACG
>JANNYY010000239.1:0-2401 GCA_031410355.1 Chitinophagaceae bacterium
TACTTATAGAAAAACATTTAGAAGCAAAGGAAAAAGAGATCATGGCCGTTTAATCATCAAGTCGCTTTTTTATAACAAAAGCATTAATCATTTATGATGCCATCAGCCAGAGAATCATGGTTTTTGTTACTCTCGATTCCCTTTTATACCATTTTGATAGGGGCCGAAATCTTATTCAGTAACTGGAAACAAAAAAAATTCTATTCAGTAAGAGATACTATTCAAAACGTTTACTTTACTTTATTCAATGCCGGCATAGATGTTTCATTACGCTGGCTGTTTTATATCAGTGTGCTTTCCTGGAGTTATCAATATCATTTTTTCCGTTTTGAAAATGTTTACCTGTATTGGTTTGTATTATTTATTTTGGTTGATCTTGCATTTTATTTTGAACACCGCATAGATCATTATTGCCGCCTGTTTTGGGCAGTGCATGTTACGCATCATTCTTCCCAGGACTTTAACCTTACTACAGGTTTTCGTTCATCAGTTTTTCAACCGGTGTACCGGTTTATATATTTAACACCAATTGCATTACTTGGTTTTACACCGCTTGATATTGTTTTCATGTATTCCGTTACTCAAACTTATGGTATTCTTGTGCATACCCAATACATCAATAAAATGCCCGGTTGGTTTGAAACTTTTTTTGTAAGTCCCAGCCATCACCGGGTGCATCATGCCAGTAACGTTATTTATTTAGATAAGAATATGGGTATGTGCCTCATCATCTGGGATAAATTGTTTGGCAGTTTCCAGGCAGAAATAAAAGAAGAACCGGTAAAATACGGGCTTACCAAACCGGTTGAAAATGCAGCAAATCCTGTAAAAATAATTTTTCATGAATGGCAGCATATGGTTGGTGATATAAAGAAGAAAACTTCCTTCAGTACTAAGCTAAAGTACATTTTTATGCCGCCGGGCTGGAGCCACGATGGCAGTACAAAAACTGCCCGGCAAATGCGGTTAGAACAAAAGCAGCATGTAAAAATTTAAATAGCCCGTTACTTTTATTAATTCCGGCTTCAGCTTTTGTCCTTAACTTTATCAATCATTATAACACATCATTTATGTTTCAGCAGGCAATAGAAAAAGTATTACAATTTACCAGGCCACTGCATACTATTTCAAGAACTTATGGAGGAATGGTTTTACCCGGCAGTTCTACCTTCTTTTTTGTAAATAACAGCGGTGTGGCCATTACCTGTAAACATGTAATGGACCTGATACCGGCTGCAGACAATATCAATCAACAATATTTAAAGTATAAAACAGAAAGAGACAGTTTTGCCAATGATGGTAAGTACAAAAGAAATATCCAGGGCCTGCAGTTAAAATATAAATACCTGCCCGAAACAACCGTTCAGTTAAAGAATAATTTTTTAAACTGCTTTGATACCATCCAGGAAATTACCTGCCATGCCCATCCCACGCTTGACCTGGCCATTTTAGAATTTAAAGGATTTAATAAAATATATTACAATGGCCATGCAACTTTTCTTAAAGACAGCAGTAAAATAAAACAGGGTAAAAGTTTAGGGCGGATAGGTTTTCCCTTTCCGGAGTTTAATAATTTTAAGCACAATCCTGATACTGACGATATAGAATGGACTAACACAGGTAATCCAAATTCGCCATCTTTTCCTATTGACGGCATTGTTACCAGGTTTGTTGCCACCCAACCCGACAGTGGTATAACCGGCATTGAAATGAGTACGCCCGGTTTACGCGGACAAAGCGGCGGGCCACTCTTTGATACCGATGGAAAAATTTACGGAATGCAGTTTGCCACCAATCATTTGCACCTGGGTTTTGATATGAAAGACTTTGAGATCATCAGTAATGGAAAGAAAAATAAGATTTCTAATAACCCGTTTTTACATGTTGGCATTTGTGTGCATGTTGACAGGATAAAAGATTTTTTAAGAGAAAAGAATATTGCTTTTACAGAAGCAGATTAAACCGTTTTCTCCGGCAATTTGCGGTTGGCAAGATAAACACCAACCAGGATCAACACCAGGCAACCGAACTGTGTCCAGCCAACTTCTTCACCAGAGATCATTCCCCAAAAATTGGCTATAACAGGTATGCAATAAGTTACCATGGAAGCAAAAACAGCTCCCGCATTTTTTACCAGTTTGTAAAATATTACAGAAGCTACCGCAGTACCCAATATCCCCAGTAATGCAGTATGGCCCGTTGAATACAAGATTCCTGCATCGCTTAAGGGCAAACTAAAATAACCTGTAAAATAAAGAACAATTAAAGCAGGCACCGCATTTAAAGTAAGCGCTACTGCAGCAATTTGTAACGAGCCGATATTTTGCAAATGCCTGTATACCATATTTACATTAAACCCGTAACAAATGGTTGCCAGCACCACAAAAGAAACATACACCAT
>JANNYY010000240.1:0-5149 GCA_031410355.1 Chitinophagaceae bacterium
CTGCTTCCCGGGGCTGGTGGAGTAAGCGGAGTTTCTATAACTGCCGGCATTTTAGAAATTGGCGGAGAGACCGACCTGGAAAAAGGCCTGCAAAAAGCCATTGATGCTAAAGACAGTATTGGCGGCATTATTGAATGTAAAATAAATGGATTGCCAGTTGGGTTGGGTGAGCCGTTCTTTGATTCTGCAGAATCAATGATCAGTCATGCTGTGTTTGCGATACCTGCTGTACGTGGTATTGAATTTGGTACTGGCTTTGCAGCAGCAAAAATGTTTGGGAGCCAGCATAACGATGCCCTTGAAAACAGATCAGGCAAAACTTTCACCAACCATGCTGGTGGTATTGTTGGCGGAATAACCAATGGTAACGAACTCGTTTTTCGTATTGCCATCAAACCTACATCATCCACACCCATTGTTCAACATACGCTGAATATAGAAACCGATACCCTTGAAGATTTTTCTGTAAAAGGCCGCCACGATCTGTGCATAGCATTGCGGGTGCCGGTAATTTTAGAAGCAGTTGCAGCTTTTGTTTTAGCAGATTTGCTGATGCTGGAACAAAAAATTCCCCGTGTAATCTCTTAATCCAGTAATCGCCTGTGATAATTAATTTGCCCCAGGTGATAATTTAAATGTCCCAAAAGATGTAATAACATGTGTGTGGTGCTTACAATTGTTCCCTGCTTCTCCAATGGAAAATCTTTTTCAAGCTCTGCTTCAGTTAACCGGGAAAAAGTATTGTTTACAATAAGCATACAGTTTTCAATATTCATAACCAGGTCCTGGCGTGGAATATTCTTCAAACTAAATTCATCTTCCCTGTGCCTTACATACCCCGAATTACCCAGTGAGGCTCCAATAAAATGATTGAGGTTGCCCACCAGGTGCAGGCATAAATTTCCGGCGCTGTTACTTATCCCTTCTTTAATAACCCATAAGTTATCTTCATCCTTGTATAAATTAATTTCTGTTTTAAGTTTTTGAAGATCTCTTTCAAAAAGTTCCATTAATGTATCTTTTACCATTGTTTTATTTATTTAAAGCGTGATAAAATAGTTAAGGTAAGCCCGCCTGGATTGAATGTGATGTATTATCTTGTTACCAATATCAGCTACAGTGAACAGCCATCTTATAAATATTGTTTTCAAGTTACAATTATTTAACCCGATTTATGCACGATAGTAACACCCGATACCCGTATTATTCCATTTGTATCATTTTATTATTCATTTTAAGTTGCAGTAATAATGATAAGGATAAAAATGGGAATATTGTTAAAGACCCTCTGGCTATGAATAACAAAGTAGCAGATAATATAAACTCAGCCTTAAAAAATGCTTTAAATAACCAGGGAAAAATTGATGACAGCACACAAATCATGCTGTTGCAGATTGTAGGAGAATTTTACAGCAGGAGTGATTACCAGCCTGTTTGGAGCAGTACTGCAAAATGGCAACCTTTGGCCGACTCCTTATTCCAATTTATTTCGCAAGCCCAAAATGATGGGCTTTTTCCCAATGATTATCATTATATAATTTTAAAACATTTAAAAGATACACTGGATGCAGATTCGCTCCCCCGCATGAATGCAGCATTATGGACAAAAGCCGACCTGTTACTGACTGACGGATTTATGCACATCATCAAAGATTTAAAGCTGGGTAGGTTACAGCCAGATAGTTTATCGCTTAACAAAGATTCGTTGCAGGTTGATAAATTTTTTATCGCAACACTCAGTGAGTTGCTGCAAAAAAAAAATCTTAATGGGTTGCTTACGTCACTTCAACCCCAACACAAAAATTATTGGGAACTTAAAAAAGGGATAAAACGGTTTGTTGACAGTATGGATAAAAGAGAATACACACACGTATCGTATCCTTTTAAAAGAGGCGATGTAAAAGACTCGCTGTATTTTATCAGCAACTTAAAAAAACGGCTATGGGAGAGCCATTGTATTGATTCGGGCAACCCGTTACCAGATTCTGTACAGTTATTAAGTGCGATAAAAAAGTACCAGGTGCAAATGGGTTTACAGGCCGATGGCAGGTATGGGAAAAATTTAATCAGCGCTCTTAACAATAATGATGTAGAAAAATTTAAAAGGATTGCCATTACATTAGACAGGTACAAACAATTGCCGGTAAAAATGCCCGAAAAATATATCTGGGTAAATATCCCCGGGTATTATTTATGGTTAATGGATGCAGATACAATAGTGTTTGAATCAAAAGTGATTTGCGGTAAGCCCGAAACCAGGACACCTTTGCTTACTGCCGAAATTTCTGATATGGTCACTTATCCAACCTGGACGGTTCCAAACAGTATTATTGTAAAACAATACCTGCCCAAATTAAAAAATAATCCAAATTATATTTCCCGTATCGGTTTAAAATTAATGAACAGCAAAGGAGAAGTGATTGACCCAAACACCGTGAACTGGAGTAAATATTCAAGAGGTATTCCCTATAAAATTATGCAGGGCAGCGGCGATAATAATTCGCTGGGCGTAATAAAATTTAATTTTGATAATCCTTACGCTGTTTATTTACACGATACCAACCAGCGTTATTTATTTAAAAATGCATCACGTGCCTTAAGCCACGGCTGCGTGCGGGTACAGGAGTGGGAAAAACTTGCATACTATATCGCAACAAACGACAGTACATTAAGTGTACGGAAAGATTCATTAAGATATACTGCCGATTCCATCAAAAGCTGGATAGTTAAAAAAGAACGCCACCGTATTGATGTTAAGAATCATATACCACTTTTCATCAGGTATTTTTCCTGCGAAGGAAAAAACGGGATCGTGAAATTTTACGACGATGTGTATGGCGAAGACAAATTACTTATGGAAAAATATTTTGCAAAAAAGGGAGGGATTGCTAACTGGTAATTTACATTATCTTTAATTATGGGCCTGAAGCCAAAATCTAATAACTGTAGATTTATAAAACACATTTTGTATGCTGTTTTTACTTTATCTTTTATTTATCCTGTACCTGCTTTTACCCAAAAACGCAAAACAGCCAATAATAAAACAGCATCTCAAAAAGCAACCCGTGTATTTTACGGGCAGGCAAGTTTTTATGCCAATAAATTTAATGGAAGAAAAACAGCAAGCGGAGAAATTTTTGACCAGAAAAAATTAACTTGTGCCTGTAATGTGTTGCCCCTGGGCACCTGGATTAAAGTAACCAATTTACGAAATAACCAATCGGCAATTGTTAAGATAAACGACCGGATTCATCCCAAAATGAAACGTATTACTGACTTATCAAAAAGTGCTGCACAAAAACTTGGTTATGTTTCAAGAGGGTTAACCAGGGTAAAAGTTGAACTAATTGATAAAAAACTGATACCTAAGTAACTGTATGCCTTATTTTCACTATATAAATCAGCTTGGATACAGCCAATAATAGTTGGAATTATGTTGGTAAAATATTTTATGATTTGGAACTAAGCGACTATTTTTGTTGCGAGTTAGAAAATTAACATTATGAAGAAAATCTTATTAGGAATTATAGGCTTAGGCCTGTTTGTAGCATGTTTTGGACAAGCTGAATACAAAAAACGCCCATCTTTTGGAATTCATTTTTTTCTAAATGATTTCAAAACAGCACAAAGCGTGCGTAGCACTGGATTAGCTAATGTGATCCGGTCAAAAGAATTCCACAAAACCAGGAATATGACCAGTGGTATTGCTGTTAGTTATTTACAGGGCCTGAACAATAATCTTGATTTTGCAGGTACATTATCAGGTTCTTTTCTTGATTATCCCATTACCGGAAAACCAACACGCGTTGATCCGCTTTTATTATTAGAAGGAGCTGCCACTCTTAATTTGAAATTATTGTCGGATAGATATTGGATCAATCCATTTCTTACTGCAGGTATTGGAGCATCAAAGTACGGGGGTTATTACGCGGCATTTATGCCTTTTGGAGCAGGCGCACAAATTAAAATAGTGGATGAGGTATTTCTGATGTTGAACTCACAATACCGGGTTGCGGTTACAGAAAATGCTGCTTACCATTTTTATCATAGCGCAGGTATAGTTGCTAACTTAACTAAAAAGAAAGAACCGGTTCCCGTTGTTATTCCCATACCGGTTGTTGAGCCACCAAAAGACAGGGATGGCGATGGCGTTTTAGATGTTGATGATAAATGTCCTGATGTTGCCGGCCTCGCTTCTTTACAGGGTTGCCCCGACAGGGATGGTGACGGTATTACTGATGCTGAAGATAAATGCCCTGATGTTGCAGGTTTAGCACGTTACCAGGGTTGTCCAATACCTGATACTGATAAAGATGGTATTAACGACGAAGTTGATAAATGTCCTACAGTTCCAGGTTTAGCACGTTACCAGGGTTGCCCAATACCTGATACTGATGGTGATGGTGTAAATGATGAAGAAGATAAGTGTATCAACGAAAAAGGACCAGCTTCTAACTTCGGTTGTCCAATTATAAGCGAAGAAATAATTAAGAAAGTTAACCTGGCTGCTCAGAATATTTTCTTCGAAACAGCTAAATCAAAATTACTGGCTAAATCATTCCCTAAATTAAATGATGTAGTTACCATTTTAAACGAGAATCCTACTTTTAAAGTACAGATCGATGGTCATACTGATGATGTTGGTAAAGATGAATATAATATGGGTTTATCTAACGACAGGGCTGCATCTGTAAAAGCAGGATTCTCGTTTAAAATTGTAACTACATCATTTAATTTAGGGAATGATTTAGCCAGTAATTTTGACTTGCCTGTTTCGAAGAAAATATTCTGGGCAGCCAGGTTAACTTTCTTTCTTATTTCTTCGCTGATGATTGGACAACCAAAGTTAGAAGCTGGTCCTTTTTCATTGATACATTTATCTTCTTCATCATTTACGCCATCACCATCAGTATCCGGAATTGGGCAACCCTGGTAACGGGCAATACCTGGAACAGTAGGACATTTATCAACTTCGTCATTAATCCCATCTTTATCAGTATCCGGTATTGGACAACCCTGGTAGCGTGCTAAACCGGCAACATCAGGGCATTTATCTTCAGCATCAGTAATACCATCACCATCTCTGTCGGGGCAACCCTGTAAAGATGCAAGACCAGGTACATCCGGGCATTTATCATCAACATCTAAA
>JANNYY010000241.1:0-2952 GCA_031410355.1 Chitinophagaceae bacterium
GCCTGCTGTGCGGAAATGTGTTGTACAAACATCATCGCTTAATGGTTGCAGCCCGTACAATAAATAATCAAGGTATTGAATTTCGGCAATCGGGCGCAGGCCTCTTAACGCCAGTCCAATCCCCTGCCCCATAATAGTAAGTTCACGGATACCGGTATCAAAAATACGAGCCTCACCATGTTTGTCCTGCAGGCCGCTGAAACCCTGGTTCACATCACCAATATGGCCAAGGTCTTCGCCAAAGGCAATAACTTTTTTATTGGTTGCAAATAATTCATCAAAATACCTGTTCAGCACTTCGTAACCATTTACAATTGCTGCATCATCTTTATAATATGGACTGATGGCGGCAACTTTTAAAGCAGACTTTGGTCCCTCATTGTATAAATAACTATTGTAGAGATCAGCATTTTCTTTTTTGAGATGCTTATAAAATTCGTTTACACCGGTTGCCTTTTCATCGTGGCCGGCAATATCAATTACTGTTGCCAGAGTTTTCAATATATCCCGCCGCATGGGCTCTTTAAGGGCAACCAAATCGCCGGATAATTTTTTTATTGCCGGGTTTATAGACTCAACGGGTTTTAAAATTCCGGAAGTTTTATCAACCAGTTCTTTAATTGGGCCAATATATTTGGTCCAGGCTTTTTGTTTACTTTCCCTAACATGCAGTACGGCGTTTTCCTCTATCCTGCCCAGTTCATCTGCATCTGCCAATGCATTTGTAATGATCCATTCACGCATTTGTTTCAGGCCATCCCATTCTTTCTCCCACGCCAAACGTTCGGCAGTTTTATATCTTTCGTGGCTACCGGAAGTGGAGTGGCCCTGTGGTTGTGTAATTTCTTCAACATGAAAAATGGCTGCTGTATGGGTATCTCTTATTTTTTGAATAGCAGGTTCCAGTATTTCACACATGCCTGCATAATCCCAGCCTTTTAATTTATAAATGTCAATGCCATTTGTACCCTCTTTCTTTTCAAATCCTTTTAACGCCTCCGATATTGAACCTTTGGTAGTTTGATATTCTTTGGGAACAGAAATTCCATACCCATCATCCCAAACAAAAATGGCCAGGGGCACCTGCAACACACCGGCAGCATTAATAGTTTCCCAAAAATGGCCTTCGCTTGTTGAGGCATCGCCAATAGTGCAAAAACAAACTTCATTGCCATTATTGCTCAGGTTGGTAAAGTTGTATGTTTCCTTAATATTCCTGAATACTTTAGAAGCAAAGGCCAGCCCTAATGCCCTTGGCATTTGGCCTGCGGTGGGTGCAATATCGCTGCTGATGTTTTTGAGTTGTGCCAGGTTTAACCAATCGCCTTTTTCATCAACCATTTTAGTTGCAAAATGGGCGTTCATTTGCCGGCCTGCGCTAAAGGGATCATTTTCAACATTGGGATCGGCATATAACTGGGCAAAAAACTGTTCAATACTTGCCAGCCCGCTGGCAAACATAAAGGTCTGGTCGCGGTAATACCCTGATCTGAAATCACCGGGTTTAAAAAATTTTGCTGAAGCTACCTGAGCCACTTCCTTACCATCACCAAAAATTCCAAATTTAGCTTTACCGGTAAGCACTTCCTTACGGCCTAACAGACTGGTTTCCCGGCTTTCACAGGCGTACTGGTAATCCTTAAGCACTTCGTTTCTAAAATTATCGAAACTAAGTTTTTCTTCTAAAGCTGCATCGTTATTATTCTTTGTATCCATAACTCTGTTAATCTACGGCAAAAATATAAATTATAGGGCAGCTTTGTTAAAAATCTCCTAACGGGTTAACAATTTGAAACTGGTAAATACCTTTTGTTATCTTTGGTACGTTAATAGATAAACAACCTGGTATGAAACAGCTTTTTACATTGTTATCAGCAATTTGCTTTATTTCGGCAGCAAATGCGCAGCAAGGTACACTTACACCTGTCAATGACAAACCTGCTTCGGTTACTACAAATGTTACTACTAATGCAACTACCATTGCACAATCAGATGAAATGCTGACTTTAAAAGAAACCGAATTTGATTTTGGTAAAATTCCCCAGGGCAAGCCGGTTATGCATATTTTTGAAGTTACTAATAAAAGCAATGTGCCATTAAAAATTGCAGCAGTTAATGCAAGCTGCGGTTGCACTACACCAGAGTGGGAAAAAGATAAAGTTGTAGCCCCGGGTGAAAAAACAAAAATTACTGTAGGTTATAATGCAGCGGCTGAAGGCCCGTTTACAAAATTTATAACTGTAACATATAATGAATCTCAAACCAAACAAATAACCATAAAAGGAGAAGTTTGGAAAACACCCGGCAGTTCTGCTCCGGAAAACAAAGCTTTAAACGATTTAAAAAACTAAAATTAAAATTAAACAAACATGAAAAAATTATTCCTTTCATTAACAGCTATCACATTTTCAGCTATGCTGTTTGCACAAAAAACTGCCGCTGATGTTGCCAAGTTCACTTCAGAAACAGTAGATCTTGGAAAAATTAAACAAGGTGTACCAGCAGTTGCTACCTTTACAGTAACAAACATTGGTACTGAACCCCTGATCATTGAGCAGGCTAATCCTACCTGTGGCTGTACTATGGGAGATTATACAAAATCGCCTATTGCACCTGGCAAAACAGGTACTATTACTGCTACTTATAATGCGGCTGCAATGAATCATTTTGATAAACACCTGACCGTGAAGTTTGCCGGTGTTGATGAAATGAAAAGTATTACGCTTACCGGTGATGTTTTAAGTCCGGAAGATTATGACAAGTGGGTAGTTGAAAATGATGCTAAGAAAAAAGCAGAGGCAGCAACAGTTGCGCCGGCAAAACCTGCCGCTAAAACTACTGCTAAAACTAAACCAGCAGGAAGTAAAGCCACCAGCGATATTAAAAATTAAAATTTCTTAAAAAATAATAATTTTTAAATTACATAAATAAAGCCCCTGCAATATTGCAGGG